>JAZRWH010000159.1:0-23061 GCA_045599585.1 Myxococcota bacterium | reverse complement strand
GGCTAGCGTCCAAAAAAGTTCGCAAAAACTCGGAATCCCGATTTAACGAACACTATACGCGATCTCTGGGTAGAGAACATGCATTAATGTAAGCACGCCCCTTCTGAGACCATTCTTCAATATAATCGATGATGTACGAAGAAAGCAACCGCAAGTAAGCGTCTGTATTCGGGAAAACGCTTACGACCTTGCTTCTTCTGCGAAATTCACGGTTGAGCCGTTCTAATAGATTAGATGACGCAATTTTTCTATAATCCACCTCAGGGAAGTCGAAGAAGGTGAGTGAGTCGTCCAATCCATTTTCAAGACAATCAATGGCTTTGGGGTAGCGCTTTCGGTATTTGTCGCTGAATTCTTTTGCTCTTGCTAATGCTGTCGCTCTATTTGGCGCCAGCCAGATCACTTTGAGTTCCTTTGCAAATTCATCTTTCCCTTTTTTAGTGACATGGGCAAGGATATTGCGCATAAAATGCACCTTGCATCGTTGCCATTTTGCTCCAGTAAAATGCTCTGTAATAGCGCTGACGAGTCCTGATGCGGCATCTGAAACAACCAGCTTTGGCGTTCTAAGTCCTCTTTCTTTAAGCCTTTGAAACAACCATGAATAGCTTGGTCCTGATTCGTCAGGCATAGCCTCTACGGCCAATATATCCCGCTTTCCATTCTCATCAATGGCTGCGACAACCATTATTGCCGTACTTTGGATGCAATGATCAACGCGAACCTTTTCGTAGAGAGCATCCACATACAGAATAGGGTAATAAATCTCCTTCAAAGACCTATTTCGAAACTTATCCGCCTCATGATTTAAACTCATCGTCATGTTACTCACCTGGCTTTTCGAAATTCCTTCAATGCCAAGAGAGCACACTAAATCGTTCATTTTCCTTGTCGAAATGCCCTTTACGTAAGCTTCGGCAATGGCTGTTTTCAACGCCTCTTCTGTGCGTTTTCCTCGTTCCAGAAATGCTGGAACATAACCACCTTTGCGAAGCTTTGGTATCTCCAGCATCATCGAACCTTCTTTCGTGTCAAATCTTCGCGTTCTGTAGCCGCTGCGATATTGGGTTCTCGTGTCAGTCCTTTTGCTTTTATCAGCCCCGACAATAATCTCGACCTCAGCTTCCATGAGCTCACTGAGCACAAATTTCATGATTTCTAGCATCGGATTTTCCGAAACTACCGAAAATGCTAGCAATTCAAGAAGTTCTGTCCTATTTATTACTCTCGCCATTGGTTCCTCCTGTCTCGATGAGAGTTTCAGCAAATTCATCTTACCGGAATTCCAATGGCTTCTTTAGTTTTTTCCATTTTGCGAACTCGTGTGGACGCTATCCGCATTTCGTTGTTATATAATGATTTGCGATGGGTTTTGCGTTTTTTGGGGGGGCTTAGGCTGCAGTTCGGGCCCAAATTTTGGGCCCCGCCCCCGCCTCCACCACCGTCGGCTTATTTACCCAAGCCCGGCTACCGGACAGACGCCTCCGATAGCTTTGCCTGAGCATTTTTTGAGAGCTCTTCTCAAAAAACTTCGTGGCTAAACCGAAAAACTCCACAAAAATTCTCTGTATCCGGATAGCGAGCAAGGAATACAGGAATTCGTTTGAGTAAACTGCACCGAAGAATTTAATCCGTTCGTCAACGGACAAAATTCTTGGTGGGATCATAAGTTTGTGCGGGGGACTACGGTTGCGAAAATTAATAAGTGACAATAGCATCATGTATCGATCTCATTAAGGCAATAAAGTTTGTGAGAAGAATCAGCATGATTTCTTCATTACAGTAATGCCATCGAAAATGATTTCGTTACGTTAGGAGAGGCATTTTTTTAATTTTTTGTTTATCCAAGCAAAAAGGTTTTTTACTTAACGCGTTGTAAAGGGGCATATCCATACTTGGAGGTCTAGTCGTCACTTTTGCGCGAAGCGCCGTGAGGCGTATTGTTGCGTGTCGTTGTTTAGAACGGCACGCAACAATAGCCGAGCGTCAAAGGCCGTATTTGCGTAGCAAATAGGCCGTTCCAATCGATGCAACAGAAATTCGAGTAATGTATTTGGATAGCAAAAAATGGCGGAGGGGTATGGATCATTGTGAGCTGGGATGTGTTTGGTGTGTTATGTCAACTCTAGCAAAAGGCGCACAAAAATGGGGTGTAAATACATGGAGTTGTGGGATGTGTGTGGGGTTCAAGATAAAATAGTTGACCACGACAACGGATGAATTTAAGAGTGAAATAGCGATTTCATGGATGAAACAAAGCTCAGGGGGAGAGGTGTATTTGGGCTATGGGAGTCTATGCGTTTGAAATTTGTAAAGCGACGGGTGCTGTGAGAGCGTTGAGGCAGAGAGAATCTAGGCGCTGTAGTTGCGAGCGTTTGCAATAAGCATTGAATGCATATGCGTGGCTAAATATGCCGTGGATTGCGGAGTTCAAAATTGCCCATAATCGGCGTATGGCATCGAAAACGTTATGATTCAACCTTGAAAATTCGACTATTATCGACTGTATGACAGAGTATAGACTGGATTTTGAGTTCTCGTAAGGAAGGAGACTAAGATGGCTAGTGGTAAATTGCTTTTGGGTCTTGATATTGGATCAAGCGGTGCAAAAATATGCGCATTAAAAGAGCTGCGGGGCAGTTATGAAGTCCAGGTCGTTGATAGTGCAGAATTTCCGAGTGATGCCATTGTAGATGGATCGATCTTGGATGATGAAATTGTTATTAGCGCGATAAAGGATCTTTTACGACGTAACAACATCAAACCGAAGACGCCGTGTGCGATTGCGATTTCGGGATTTAGCGTTATCGTGAAACGCGTTCGTATGCCTGAGATGTCGGATGATGAGCTTCGGGAGAATTTGAAGTGGGAAGTGGATCAACACATTCCATACGATTACGATGATGTTGTCGTAGATACCGTAGTTTTAGAGAGAAATTCGGCGCAGAAGAAGATGGAGATTCTTTTGGTTGCGTCGAAGAAGGACGTTGTCAACCAGTATATCGAGATAGCCAGCCGAGCGGGTTTAGATGTTCGCGTCGTAGATACAGTAAGCTTTGCGCTTCATAACATGGCGGAAGTGACCTATGGAGCGGAGTCTTCGAACTCGGTGATGGGTATCATTAATATAGGTGCATCGATGACCTCCATAACCATGGTAGTGAATGGTGTTCCAGCATTTCCGCGAGATATCACGATTGGTGGAAATCAGATAACGGAAGAAATTCAAAAGAAACTTGGTGTTACGCGAGAAGAGGCAGAAGCCTTTAAAACGGGCAGCATGAGTCAGGCAGACGCAGTTATTCCTCGAGAAGTAGAGAATATCATTCAGGTTGTGAGTGAGAACATAGCGGGCGAGGTAAGACGTTCGATCAATTTCTTTTACGAAACTACGGGAATCGATCACATCGATAAGATTCTATTGTGTGGTGGCGCAGTAAAGAATGCGACGACCTGTGAAGTATTGAGACGTGCATTTGACGTACCCATGGTCAATGTCAATCCGTTTGAGCACGTTGGATATAATAGGAAACTCTATGATCAGAAAAGTCTTGACGATCGAGCCCTAGAACTAGCGGTAGCTTTTGGTTTGGCGCTGAGGTCAACCAATGAGTAATGGAACAGGTCAAACACAAGAACTAGCAGGTATAAGGGATGAGAGAGGTTAAAAATGATAGTACGTATTAACCTGAGTCCGAATCGGAAGGTAAAGGTCAAACCAAGCCCCAAGAAAAACATTCTGATTGTTTTAGTCATTGTTTTATTTATTGAAATCATAGCGTGCGTGTATGTTTCTTCAAATCTTGATGAAGAGATCAACGGATTGGTAAATCGGGAAAGTGATTTGACAACGCAACGTGATGAATTGAAGCAAAAGTTGGGCAATGTCGAAAAGATGAAGAAGGAGATCGAGGAGCTTCGCAGTCGAGAAATGACGTTTGCGAAACTGGCATCGCTTCGTACGGGGCCGCAATATGTGTTGAACGAGCTGGCCAGAATTCTTTCTAATCCTCGAGAAATCGTTGCACGAAAAGCGGCGTCTGCAGCCGAATGGTCTTTGACGTGGGAACCTGAAAACGTCATCATTACCTCTTTTAAAGATTTAGGAAATTCCCAGATCGAAATCGAGGGTACCGCAAGGACTATGGATGACATCAGCGAATTTTGGAAGCGCATGAAAACGAGTCCATTGATGCGCAATGTTCGTCTTGGTGAAATTAAGGACAGCAAAGAAGGTTCACTCAATATTGTAACGCAGAAGTTCTCGTTCACAGCAGATGTGAACTTTAACTATCAGACCCAAGATGGGTTGTCTCTGATTGATATGTTGACGACTCAAGACGACAAGGGTGCTGATGCTGGTTCAGCATCTTCGGATGGACAGGCATTATAGGAGAAAAGCATGGCACTGAATGATTCAAAAAAATCGGCGGCAAACCAGTCGATTCAAGCGACACCAGAGCTTTTCATGGCTGTCGTTGTCATAGCGATACTTCTCGTGGGTGTTGTATTTTATATGTATGTGTATTCTGAAAAGACTGCACAGGTAGAGGCACTGAACGTCAACATTCAGTCACTTGATACTGAGGTATCAACGCTACAAGCTCAACAGTCTCAGATTATTGATATCAATAGAGAGAAAGAAAAGTTGACCAGGCGTTTGGATACACTTCGATCGAAGATACCGTCGACTGAAGATGAGTTGAATTACTTCTTAGATAGCGTCAATCAACGTGCAAGATCTTCGAGAATTTCGAAGTGGATTCTGTTTAAACAGGATGATCCTATGGCACATGATGACTACTCTGCCTTACCGATTCGTATGGAATTTGAAGCTTCATACGAGGCAACGCTTCAGTTTTTCTGGGATCTGGCGTCTATGGGCGAAGGAACAGCAGAGAACAGTCGTGAGCAGATTATTAATATTAAAGAAGTAGAAATACAGAAATCGACACAGAACAACAAAGATGCAACCACAACGCTTTTGAAGGTGAACTGTGTAGCAGAAACTTATCTTTATACCGGCCAAACAGCGGCCGTAGAACAAAGATAGGTGAGGAGGAAAAGCCATGATAGCATTAAGGGCTAAGCTCATTCTTGCAGGGATGGGGTTAAGCGGAATCCTTATGACGGGTTGTGATATGGATCCTGGCGTTCCGGTTGCAACAGTTCAGTCGGCATCGCAAACAGCAGTTCATACATCGACGATAGATCGTAGTGCTTTAGAGGTTGCTGATGGCAATTGGATACCTGTTAAGAATTGGGAAACTCAAATGATACCTCGAAATCCGTTTCGCGGTTTTTCGGATTCTATGCTTGTGGAATTGATACAGCAGCAGATGATGAAAAATGAAGGTATCACAACGGGTGAGCAGCTTCCTGAGCAGTTATATAATGTCAGAGATTATACACTGGTTGGGGTTATTACAGGTACGGCAGAACCCAAAGCATACGTTGTAGACCCTGGCGGCAACCGCTTTGTACTTCGACGTGGATCTTGGCTTGGCAATAATCATGGAAGTGTTGCCAGTATTAGACGTGACGGCATTGAAGTATACGAAATGGTATCTGATGAGGGTACATACATAGAAATTCCTCTTTATAAAGAAGACCATCCAGATATTAAGTTTACCTTGCAATAGAGTATAGAAATAGTACGAAGGAGTTATAGATTATGAAAAAGACACCCAAATTAGCAAAACGTCTGGCGCTGCTTAGTGCCGTGTTTTGTGCGTGCGGCTCCATTGCATGGGATGCCACTCCGACGACGGATGACAACAGTGTAACGAGTTTAAGCTACAAGCAGGACACCGATAAAACTCTGTTTGAAATAGGCGTTTCTAACGACCCAACATTTTCCGTTTACTCGCTCAGCAATCCCTCTCGAGTTGTTGTTGAGATTCTTGATTGTGATACGGATAAGAAGATTTCACCTTTGTCGATTCGTAACGGTATCGTAGACAGTGCTGCGCTGAGCGTAACGAAATCAGAAGGTTACCAGACATGCAGAGTGATCATGTCTTTGGATCACGATGCTGAATACAGCGTCGATTCGAATGACGGTGTGATTAAGCTTGCGATTAAGGGTGCTCCTACGCAGGGCGAAGCTGCAATTGATAGCTACATTGCTAAAGCGAAATCGAGCGATGAAGCTTTAACGAAAGCTCAGGAAGTCATTGCTCGCGAACAAGCTGCTCGTGAAGCTTCTGATCAGCGTGCAAGCGAAGCAGAACGTCGAGTCGCCGAAGTTTCAACGCAAACGTCAACGGCACTTGCCGAAGCTTATGCTCGCGAACAGCAGGCAATTCGAGAAAGAGACGAAGCTCAGGGGAAAATCGCTGCAGCAGACTCTCTTAACTCCGCACTTTCGGAGCAGAATATCGCACTTCAGCAGCAGCTTGCTTCGAAAGATGCCAAGATGCAGCAATTGGAAGCACAGGTTTTGCAGGCTGGTGCGGCTCGCAGAAAGATTAAAAAACTTGAGACAACCCTGACTGAGGATGAGGCTAAACATAATGCTCAGCTCGAAGAACTTCGCGCTCAGGTCAGAGCAGGACGCGTTGCCCAAAAACAACTCGCTGAACTGAAGAGCGAGAATGAACGCCTCCAGGCTGAATTGGCTGTACGCCCGGTTCAGACGGAAATGGTTGCACGCACTGCTCCCATTGATACGACTGTCGAACATCAGACTGTTGCAGTTGCTGCCGCGCCTATTGATTTAAATGTCGCTGAATCAAGCGTTAAAGATATTCAGTTCAAAAATAACGGCGATGACATGCAGGTTATTGTGAAATTGTCATCCCCCGCTTCGAAAGTCGAAACGGTTGATTTGGGCAATCAGAAGAGTGCACTTCGCATAGCAGGTGCATCGCTTCCCGAAACCTTCAACAAAAAATTCGATACATCAGCATTCAAGAGGGGCGTCCGTTTTGTGGATTCCACGGAAGTTGATGGCAATATAGAATTGATAGCCCAATCGACGTCGCGTACGGTTGAGTCGGTTGAACAGCAGGGTGATACGATTGTTTGGAATATCAAAGCACTTCCTGGGGCATATGAATCTTATGCTGCACCTGTCGACCGTCGTGCGAGTGCTGTGGTATCTGCGTCGAATTCCGACCAGGATCTTGCTTCGAACTATGGTAAACGTAAGACAATTTCGGATAAACCTTTTGGCAAACGCAAGATTACGCTCGATATTCGTGATGGCGAAGTAACTGATCTTCTCAGACTTTTGTCTGATGAAATTAACGTTTCGATCGTTGTCAGTCCCGATGTTAAAGGCAAAGTTACGCTTTCTCTCAAGAGCGTTCCGCTTGATCAGGCACTTGATCTCATCCTGCGCATGAATGACCTTGGTATGAAATACGAGGGCGATATCATTTGGGTTGCTAAGGCTGAAACCTTCCGTGCAGAAGAAGAACGTGCGCTTCAGGCTGCTGAAGTTCGCGAAAAACTTGAACCGCTTGAGGTTCGTCTCATTCCTGTAAACTATGCAACGGCGGATGATCTGTCCGAAAATGTTGAATCACTCCTTTCGAGTCGTGGTACCGTCAATATTGATAAACGTACGAATACGATGATTTTGAAGGACGTTGCGGCAAACCTCGATGCTGCTGAAATTCTCGTTCAGAATCTGGATACTCAGACACCACAGATTCTCATCGAAGCACGTATCGTTGAGACGCAGGCCAACTTCAAAAAAGAAATCGGCGTCCAGTGGGGTGGTGATGGTATCGCTAGCGCAGCGACAGGCAACGCAACAGGTATCGTTTTCCCGTCGACAATCGGTATTGCTGGTGGTTCGACGAGCGATAACAACAGCGGTACATCTTCGTCGCCTAACTTTGCTGTCAACCTTCCTGCCTCTGTCGGTACAGGCGCTGGTGGTGCCCTCGGCTTTACGTTCGGTTCTGTTGGCGGTGCGATTAACTTGAATGTCCGCCTTTCAGCGATGGAAGAAAAAGGCTTCTTGAAGATCGTTTCTGCTCCGCGCATTATGACGCTCGACAATATTGAAGCTAGTATCGAATCGGGTACAAGTATTCCTATCAGCGTTGTTTCGGCTGCTGGTGCGCAGACCGTCTTCTTCGATGCAAAACTTAGCCTCCAGGTTACACCTCACGTAACGCGCGATGGCAATGTTTATCTCAAAGTTAATATTTCTAAGAATGAGCCTGACTTCGGTAACACGGGTGCCTCTGGTGATCCTTCGATTATTCGAAAAGAAGCTCATACAGAATTATTGATTCCTGATGGTGATACGACCGTCATCGGTGGTATCTATACTCGAAACGCTTCTCAGTCGATGAGTAGTGTGCCTTTCTTTGGCTCCATTCCTTTCCTCGGCTATCTCTTTAGAAATACCTCTGAATCGGACAACCGAACAGAGCTGCTCATCTTTATTACACCGCGTATTATTAATCGCGATGCTTCAATTTCGGCTTCTGGACCGGGATCTTTCCTGCCTCCAGAAGAGCTCTCCAACAAAAAATAAAGATGACGTAGAGATACTTTCGGTGTTAGCGAAATCATAAATTGAGTTTGCTAACTCCGTGAGTATGAAATCACCAATTTCGATTCCGTATAGGAGTATTTATGAAACATATACTTAAAGTATTAGCTTTGGCTTCGGTTGTTGCAGCTATTTCTCCTGGCTGTGTTCAGGAAAATGCTGGTGTAAGACTCAATGGCGTTTATGTGCGTACCGATGATAGCTGCAAGAGTGCAGATGAGCCGGATATGTATGCTACTGAATTGTGGTATGACAGTGAGATCGCGGAAGAATATTCGAGCTGGTTGCATTTTTCTAACGATCTGCCTGAAGAATCGCCCTGGGCTTCTAACGGTTCTTCAAGCTCATCGGGTGCAACTTTAGATTCGACAGTCGTAAATCGAAATAGCGTCTACATCGATAAATATTACTTTGAATGTGTCAGCATCGATGACGATGAAGACAACTGTGATGGTATCGACGTCGTCGAAATTAAGGCTTACAACCAGGGTATCAAAGCTCAGGCGACAGCGGCTTCGTACTTCACCATCTCGAAGAAAATATTATGGGACTTTAATGAGTCGACGATGATTCGTATTTGGGCGCATTATCATGACGATGGTGTGTTGAGTGGCAGCAATTATGTCACCAACAGCATTGTCGTCCGTTTGGTCGATAAAAAGCCTAAAGATGGCAATCGCGAAGCTCCGAGCTACGCTTTCTTCAACACTTATACCTGCAAGGGTGATCTTACGGCTCCCTCCGAAGATTGTTCTGTAAAATTTCAGGATAAGGACTGGGAATGTGAAGAGGATGATGAGGAAGAAAATTCTGGTGGCGGTGATACCGGCCTGGAATAATTCCCGTTTCGTACCCCTAGGCTGAGTTATGGCTACTATCCAAGGGGCAACGATTCACATTTTCCAAGCTGCAAAGAATGCTTTCTTTGTGGCAAGCTTCATTAAACGGTCTGTTTCAAACGAAATGGACCGTTTTTCTATTTTATTTGTTTGGAACAATACTGTGTCGAATAAAATTAAAGATCAAGATGAAAAAGCATCTGTTTCTGCGTTTCGGTACTCACTGTTGCGCGTTAAACTCAGTCTCATCTTGTGGTCTTTAGTTATGCTGCTCGTGCAGCTTCTTATTATTGTCGTGATCTTTTTGGTCATGCATTGCTCGGCGTGGATCATTTTGACCTATGGGGCTGAGCACAGCTGGCTGCCGGTCATCCTAATTCCAGCTGTTGTTTTTGTGATCCTATGTGTTTTGTTGGGGCATAGTGTGATACGCATCCTGGTGGCAAAGCGAGCCGTCGTTTTTAAGAATCGGTTTACGAAGGATGCTTTTGTAAATATTCTTCATTCGGATGTTTATGCGCAAAAGGCTGATTTTACGTCGCTTATCCGTTCGTCCTGTGCGATTTGCAGGGACTGGAGGACTGCTTATGTCAATGATTACGCAGCAGGATCGCGTCGTGAACAGCGGTTTTTATTACTCGATATCACGTTGAGCGGCGGGTTAAAAACGTTGTTTCAAGGGCAGCTTTATGTTTTGGAGCTCCCCAAGATGCTATTGGGTCGGCCTTTTGATATCATGACTGAAATTGTAAGTGTGACGCACGATTTTGACGCGACGGATGCCATGCAAGATCCAGTTTTTCACGATGAATTTGTCATTGCGTATTCGAAAGACAAATATGCGATGTACGATGTTCTTCGAAATTATGGTTTTGCGGGTGGTGAAGAGGATGTTGATGCGCCAGGGCCATCGTTCACTGCAGGGCAACTGTTGTCGAATGATTTTGCAAATTGTTTCACCCAGCTTCGAGAAGAATATTCAGGTATATTTATTCAAGTTAGCAAAAAATATATGTTAATTGCGCTAGGTGGCGTAGAAAATGACGGTGCTGACTTCTTTGAGCCGCGTTTTTTTGATCTTTTTAGGAGTGCTGAGAGCATTCAAAAGCGCGTGAATGCAGAGGTTACGCGTTGTAGTGAAGTTCTGGATAAGATCATTGATGCCTCACACTTGATGCCCGAACGCACGGTGACGGTGAATAATCTGTACAACAACTAAGGTTGATCGGATTCATCTTTTTGGGGAAGGCTGCGCCTATTTGCCTTGACAGGCAAATACGGCTTGCTGCGTCGCTTCTCCGTTTTGGCTTCTCCCTGCTGTCGAAGCCAAAAGCGTCCATACGCGCCGCCTATTTTGATTGTAATTGGGTGTATGGAAGCAAACTCTTTTGATATGCGGTTGCGCCGAAGTTAAAGCGGAGGCGCAGAGGGGGTAGCGGCGTATTGCCCGTGAGGGCGATAGCCGCGTAGGGGGAGACTTCCCCCACCCAACATCCATTCAAAAACAAAAAAGCAAAAAAAAGCGGTCTATGCAGTTGACGCCTTTCGAGGTGTGCCTAATGTTGTGGGTGTTCGCGAGGGGCGCTGAATAAAGCGCCTTTCTTATTGAATGGAACGAAAAGCCCTTTTGGGCTAGCATATCAATATATTTAGGAGAAATCATCATGGGAAAAATTATCGGTATTGACCTTGGTACAACAAACTCTTGCGTAGCCGTTCTCGAAGGCGAGCCTAAAGTTATTACGAACGAGGAAGGCGAGCGTACAACGCCGTCTGTCGTTGCATTTGACGAGAAAGGCGATGTCGTTGTTGGTCAGTTTGCACGTCGTCAGGCGACGATGAACTATGAAAACACGATTTTCAGTGCGAAGCGTTTCATTGGTATGAAGTACTCGGAACGCGCAGAAGAAGCGAAACACATGCCGTTCAAAGTTGTTCAGCTTTCGAATGGTGCGGCAGGTTTTGAATCTCGTGGCAAACAGTTTACGCCTCCTGAAATCAGCGCAAAAGTCCTTCAGAAACTTAAACGCGATGCCGAAAAATATCTTGGTCAGCCTGTAACAGAAGCCGTCATCACGGTTCCTGCGTACTTCAATGACTCTCAGCGTCAGGCGACGAAAGACGCCGGTAAGATTGCGGGTCTTGATGTCAAACGTATCATCAACGAACCGACGGCAGCTGCACTTGCCTACGGTCTTGACAAGAAGAAAGATGAAACCATTGCCGTTTATGACTTTGGTGGCGGTACGTTCGATATTTCCATTCTCGAAGTAGGCGATGAAGTTGTCGAAGTTATTTCGACGAATGGTGACACCCACCTTGGTGGTGACAACATCGACGAGCTCATCATCGATTGGCTTGTTTCTGAATTCAAAAAAGACACGGGCATTGATGTTTCCAAAGACAAAATGGTTCTTCAGCGTTTGCGTGACGAAGCCGAAAAAGCGAAGAAAGCACTTTCGACGATGAATCAGACGAACATCAACCTTCCGTTCCTCACGGCTGATGCCACGGGCCCGAAACACCTCAATGTCAATCTTTCGCGTGCTCAGTTCGAAGCAATGATCTCCGATCTCGTTGCCAAAACGCTCGAACCTTGCAAAAAAGCGCTTCGTGATGCCAATAAAACGACGTCTGAAATTGACGAAGTTGTTCTCGTTGGTGGTTCTACCCGTATTCCTCTCGTCCAAGAAGAAGTTAAGAAATTCTTCGGCAAAGCACCGAACCACAGCGTCAACCCCGATGAAGTTGTTGCCCTTGGTGCAGCTATTCAGGGTGGTGTTCTTTCGGGCGATGTCAAAGACATTCTTCTTCTCGACGTTACCCCGCTTTCGCTCGGTATCGAAACCCTCGGTGGTGTAACGACCAAACTCATTCCTCGCAACACCACGATTCCTACGCACAAATCAGAAGTCTTCACCACGGCTGATGACAATCAGACGACGGTTACGGTCCATGTTCTTCAGGGCGAACGTGAAATGGCTTCCCAGAACCGTACGCTTGCCAAATTCAACCTCGAAGGTATTCCTGCTGCTCCTCGTGGCGTGCCCCAGATCGAAGTTTCCTTCGATATTGACGCGAACGGCATCGTAAACGTCACGGCTAAAGACAAAGCTACGGGCAAAGAACAGCGCGTAACGATCGAATCTTCTTCGGGTCTTTCGGATCGCGACATCGATCGTATGGTCAACGAAGCGAAAGAACACGAAGCCGAAGACAAAAAACGTCGTGAAGTTGTCGATGCACGTAACGAACTCGACTCCCTCATCTTCTCTGCTGAAAAGAGCATCAAAGAAAATGCTGACAAAATCAGCGCGGATGATGTTGAAAACGTCAAAAAAGCCATCGAAGTTGCCAAGGGCAAAAAAGATTCTGAAGATCTCGATACGCTTAAGGCTGCCAAAGATGAGCTCATGGCTTCCGTCCATAAGATTGCCGAAGTTATGTATGCCAACGCCAATAAAGGCGCTGCAGGTGCTTCGAACCCCGGTGCTCAGCAGGCTAAAAAAGATGACGACGTCATCGATGCCGAATTCGAAGAAAACTAATCTTTCTTACGAAATCGCTTAGCTAAGCTTTAGGCCGTCCCAATGGGACGGCCTTTTTGTTTTGTGCGCCTTGACTTTAAGGCCAAAAAAACGGTTAAAATGACTTTTTTTCACAACATACATGAAGGTGTTTGTGGTAAAATATCGCCGTGTACTGTTTTAGTGCATCGACTCAAGTTTCGACAGGCTGCGGCATTTATTGGCATTGCCAAGCTTCTCCGCAGCTTGTGTTTTCATTTAGCCCACTTCAGTGGTGTGCAGCAGGCGAATGTGTTTAAGTCTAACATTCTGATGGGTGCATTCAGAGAGGGTAGCGGCGTATTGTCCGCAGCAAAATTGTAATGTTTGTGATATGGTATTGTGTCATAATATTACAAATTGTTTTAATGCGGACAATAGCCGCTCAGGGGGAGACTTCCCCCTCCCTCAAAGCTTTATCCCACAGCATGTGTCTCTCGCTGCCTGTATAGACTCCGTAAGGAATAAATCGTATGAACGTTATTATTTTATCACCGCACTTTCCGCCCAACCATATTAACTATGCCTATGCTGTGAAGAAAATGGGCGATACCTGTCTTGGTATTGGTGATGCTTCGTATATTTCGGACGAACTTCGTAATACACTCGATGAATACGTTTATGTCCCCGATATGATGAATTACGATGCTATGGTGCGCGCCGTAGGTTATCTAACCTCCAAATACGGTAAGATTGACCGCATCGATTCGATGAATGAATGGTGGCTCGGTATTGAATCTAAACTTCGCCTCGACTTCAATATTTTTGGTCAGAAGCCCGAACAAACGGACATTAACCGCAGTAAGCTTGGTATGAAATCCGTTGCTCGCGCAGCCAATCTTCCCGTTGCACGTGGTTGCGAAGTTGAAAGTCTTTCGCAACTTCGTCGTTTTATCGATGAAGTCGGTTACCCCATCGTCGTCAAACCTGTCGTCGGTGTTGGCGCAAGTGCAACTTACCCCATCTACAACGAAGAAGAACTGAATCACACCTTCGAAGTTATTCATGGTCGCTACATCTGCGAAGAGTTCGTTAAAGGCGATATCGTGACTTTCGACGGCTTTGTGGATAGACATGGTGAAATCCAGTTCTTCACTTCGCACGAATATAATGCAAGTGTCATGGATTGCGTGCTCGATAACCGCTCCATGTATTACTACAACCGCATCAAAGTGGATCCTGTTCTCGAAGACCTCGGTCGCCGCTGCGTCGCTGCTTTCAATGTTCGTGAACGTTTCTTCCATATCGAATGGTTCCGTACTCAAAATCGCACCGAAACTCAGGAACCCAAGTATTGCTTCCTCGAGATCAACGTGCGTACGCCTGGCCTTTACACCATCGATATGATGAATTACTCAGCCGATATCAGCCTTTATGAAGTTTGGGCTGCCGCCTTCCACGATGCTCGCGTTTTCGACGACTGCAAAGTGAAGTACTCCGTTGGTTTCGTCGGCCGACGCAATGGCGAAAACTTTAAACATTCCCACGATGATATCATGCACGAATTCAGTGACCTCATGGTCATGAGTCAGCCCGTACCTGGCTCGTACGCCGATGCCATGGGTGACTACTTTTATCTCATCCGCTCTAAGGATGAACAAAATGTCCTCGAGGCCATGAAATATATCATCGAGATTAACTAATCTCTCAACTGGATCCCTGCAGATTCCGGTTATTGGATTCCAATTCTGAGGGCTCACTTTGACGTCTCTTGCTGCGATGCAAAGTTGAGCCCTCCTTTTTTGCCTAACACATAGGCCCGTTTAAAAGCACCCCTTTGCTTTGTTTCTCACGGATGAGATTCGATCGTTATTATGCAAAATCTCCAAAATCTCTCTTCTGACGTTATTCAGCCTTCTATCGCTACCCAAAATATTCATTACTCCATTCGTGAAGTCACCGTGCTTGCACGAAAACTCGAAAGAGAGGGTAAGCGTATTCTCTATCTCAATATTGGCGACCCAAACGTCTACGACTTCGATCTCGTTCCCGAAGCGAAAGAAGCTGTAATATGGGCAATCAACAACCGAAAATGTGGTTATGCGCCGAGCGAAGGCGTGCCTGAGGCCATCGAAGCGATCGAGAAAGATGCGCATGAACGTCAGCATATCGACAATATTGTCGGTTGTTATCCCGGCAACGGCGCGAGCGAATGCATCGATCTTGCAATCACAGCTCTTGCTAACCCCGGTGAAAACATTCTGCTTCCTTGCCCAACCTATCCGCAGTACGCCACAATTACCTCGCGACTCGGCATCGAAGCACGATATTATAAACTCGATGCGTCAAACAATTGGCAGCCTGATATCGAGCACATCATTTCGATTATCGATGATAAGACGCGTGCGATCGTCGTCATTAACCCGAACAACCCTACAGGTTGCATTTACAGCGCTGACATCCTCAAAAAAATCATCGACGTTGCGAAGCAATACCACTTGCTCATTCTCAATGATGAAATTTACGAGCGCCTCGTCTTCGATGCGAATGCTAAATTCATTTCGTTGGCGTCTCTCGATAGTGAAGCCAGTGTCATCACGTTCAACGGCCTTTCAAAGGCGTACATCGGTCCCGGCATTCGTCTCGGTTGGGGTGTCGTTTCGGGTAAAAAAGAAAATCTCGAAGCTTACTATAATGCCATCCTCCGTATGGCTCGCGCACGTCTTTGCGCCAGTCACCCTTTCCAGTATGCTGTCAAACCCTGTTTGCAGGGTAATCAGGCACATCTCACCGTCGTATATGACAAATTGACGCGTCGTCGAAACGTCTGTGTCGACAGAATACGAAATATTCCAGGACTTTCTGTCGTTCCTGCTCAAGGTGCTTTTTATATGTTCGTCCGAGTAGAGGGTGTCAAAGACGATGCTGCATGGTGTCGTCAGCTCCTCATCGAACAGGGCGTCGTCGTCGTTCCCGGCACGGGTTTCAGTTACAAAGATCCAAACGCTGGCTATTTCAGACTTGTCTTTCTTCCGGATGAACAAACGCTTAACGAAGCATTTGACAAAATCGAACGCTTCGTCAACGATCACCCTAACGGCGAGGGAATTTAATGAAACTCAACGGAACTCCAAAGATTATTGCGATAGCAGGGCCGAAAGGTGGCTGTGGTAAAACGACGCTCGCCGCTGGTATTGCGCGAGTTTATGCTTCTCAGGGGTTCCGCGTTCTTCTCGTCGATCTCGATCAGTTCGGTCAAAGTGATGCCTTTGCGCTTAATATGACGCCCGAAGACGTTGCAATTGACGATACGCCGTCCATGCCCGTTCGAGCCTACTCAAACGACGAAGAAGATATCAACGATTGTTCAGCACCTGGTCGTCAACCCCTCGCGATGCGCCGTACCCCTTTTGCCAATCTTTGGCTGACAACGGCTGCTCCCGGAGACGTCTCGTCTTTTATTGACCTTCTTCGCGCTACGAAGAGC
The DNA here is from genome assembly GCA_045599585.1 of Myxococcota bacterium. GTDB lineage: Bacteria > Myxococcota_A > Bradymonadia > UBA4248 > UBA4248 > RGIG464. The sequence continues at coordinate 6,714 of JAZRWH010000159.1, read as the reverse complement.
GACATCGTGATCATTGATATGGTGTCTGGCTATCGCTATGCCGATGTGTTTGATGCCGCTGATGTGGGCGTGCTTGTCGCAAATCCCGAACCTGCTTCGATCTTCGAAGCAACACAATGGATTCGCTACGTCATCTCGCATCGTTTTAACGATGATCCTTTGCTTTCTCCGTGTTGTCATGGACCATCCTGGCGCTTTGAGACGTCTTACCGCGATGTTCCCGAAAACCTTACGCCGCGCTTTCTCAATAGCGTCATCTCACGCCGTATTTGTTTTGTCTTAAACCATCGTCGCGAGGGTAGTGAAAATACTCAGGCTCAGGCGCTTTGTCATGCTTGGTCTGTCTTTTTGGGCTGCGATGTCCGTTTTGCAGGTTCGCTCCACTTCGAAGAACGCCGTTGGTTCTTTACGCGCAAATTCACGCCCGACGATCCACTCGCTCAAGAAGATTCTATTCAGTCCGAACTCGAACAGATTGCATCAACCCTCGATGCAAACGATTTCCCCGCGCGTCCCTGCTTGGCAATGGCTCAGCCTCTTCGCGATGCGCGCGATTTTCTGACGCTCGAGCCGAATGAAGAACCACGTCACGCCTATCGCCGACTTTACGAAGGTTATCGCCGCGAAAATGGCCTCGTCGCTTGGGGGCTTCCGCACGATTTCGTTCGACGTATGATGAATTCACTCGATGCAGCTTGGCAGCACCTCCACCATGAGGCTACGCACGCTTCTACGTCCATCATGCCAGCCGTCGAAACGCCTTCCGTCTCCGAGTTGCCACCCGTTACGCGCCGACTTTCGGGTACTTTCGCTGACCTTCGCTCTTACCAGCCTGGTTCGTCCGACCTTAACGCCGGTCAATGGCTCCGCGCTGCCCGCGAAAATACCCATACAACCATCTCGACACTCGCTTTTAAGACCCGCATTTCTCCAAAAATCCTCGAGCAAATCGAGAACCGGGACGTCGATCGAATTCCTGCAACCTACCTGCAGGCTTACCTCTTCGAAATCGCTAAAGCCCTCGATCTACCGCTGCCAGAGGTTCGCGCTAAGTTCGGATTTAAAAACTAATCTCCCTTAGGACGCGCATTTGAAAAACACTTTCGGGTTTGTGTTTTGGGCGGGGGAAGTCTCCCCCTGAGCGGCTATTGCCTGCTTAAAAGTCTTCAATGCTACCTCATGTTGCTCTCTTCGTACGTAATTCAAGGCCGTAGATTTGCGTTGCATATTGCGCAGGCGAATACGCCGCTACCCCCTCTCGCGTTCGCAGTTTATTTGGGGATCATGGGTACCATTGCAGAACAACATGGGTGCGGCCAAATTCAAGAATGAACCTTTAAGATGCACCGATTCTTTGTTAAGATGTGGGTGCTGTGCGCATGATGCGCATAGGTTTATTTGGTAGGCAAAACTGTCATGTCCGAAACGTTATCCATTCACGAAGCAGCGCTTAAACTGAGACGACTTCATACGCTTTTGGTTTTGGGTCGAAGGAGTAACACTCTGGCGCTGGCGATTCGCAAAGCCCTTGAGGTTTTGGCAGAGTGGCCGCAGAGTCTTCCTTTCGCAAGTCTGTTTGAGAAAAAACCGCCTAAGATTGTGTTTGCAGGGTACGGGCCGAAGTTCATCAAGCTGACGCAGGAGCTTTTGAACACTGGCGACATGGCGATGCTCGTCGAATTACAGGCACATGAGCGATCGTTTTTTTGTGAACTGTGTGAGCTTCCTGGCATTGGTGAGACGGGCGCACGGCGAATGTTTTTTGATAAGATGATTGAGACGTTCGAAGATCTGCGCGTGGCGTGTGCGAACGGCGTTTTAAAAACAATCCCATCGTTTGGTGATTCGCGCATTCGCGTTGTTGAAGCGTGGATCCAACAACGTCAGCGTACGCCAAACATTGCTCCAAGCGATGTCGTCGTGGCCCCGTTTGAGGCGCTGCAGCTGGCGTCGAGGGATGGAGCAGACCAGTTCTCGGAACATCAAACGATTATCAATGATGAAGTCGTCGATTTTTCGGAAGAAGAAATTTTCGGCAATGAGCTTGATGATGCGTTGATGGAAGACTTAGCGGCGTTGCCCGAACTCTCCTTCAGTGAAGCAAAAAAGGCGTGCTGCAATTATACCCCGGATGCAAACGATGACTTCGATGTCATTCAAGAGGATGAACGCGTGCAGCGTGTGTCGTACTTTGATGCATCACACGTTTCGCAAATTGATCTTGAATTTTCGCGTAACGATACGCGTGCAGCATCGAAAAATGCTTCACGTGCGATGATCGGACCAAGATTCCAAGCGCTTGCTGTGGCGGCTATCTCGGGTGTGCTGCCGCCTGCGCTCTTGGCGCGCATGATGGCGCGCTCGCGCTTGTGGCTGCTTGAACCGCAGCACTCCGTCCTCTTGGTCGGACACAGTTTTGTGTCGCTCGAAGATTGTGTGCGCGCAGAACTTCGTGATGCAGCCAATGGGTGGAATCTTGTGTGTGCCCCGGATATTGAGCATTGTCCAAAGGGGGCCTTCGACCGCATTTTGCTCGATCCGTTGGATACCCTCGATCTGACGCCTGCTCAACTCTCTACATGCCTCAAAAAGCTCTCACTTAATGGATCTCTTACGATGGCTCTCGCTGACCTTGAACATATCAGTCCGCTTGCGCCTCAGATGTCCACAAATGTGCTGTTTAAAGATGTTTCTTCGCTGCATTTCGTTGTAGCCTGTGAATCGGTTGATTTTATGACGATTTGTGTGATCTCAAGGCGAACTGTGGACGTATCTGCTCAGTAAACTTTGCAGATCTCCCGTTAGTAATATGCATGCATGATTAAAAAGTTTATCTATAAACTCTTCCTGAACGATAAATTTATCATTGCGGTTATCCTGATTAATTCAGTGATCATCTTTATTCAGGAAAGCCACTACAACAATGCAATTATCAGTGCGATAGATCTCGTTTGTACGTTCATTTTCATCATCGAAATGATCGTCAAACATATTCAGATGGGCTTTAAAGAATACTGGAAAAAGGGGCTGAACCGCCTCGATGGTATTCTTGTAATTCTGTCGATACCTTCCATTATCTTGTTGTTTGTGCCGAAAGAAATGGCTGATTTGTCTTTCTTTATGGTGCTGCGCGTCTATCGACTGTTTCGCTTTTTTAGGCTCGTCCACATTTTTCCGAATTTTACGGTCATTGCCAACAACTTCAAATTGGCGTTAGAGCAGTCGCGCGCCATTATGATGGGGTTTGGGGTGCTCATCATCACCTTTGCAATGATCGGTAGCTGTTTGTTTTCAGACGAAGCGCCTGAGTATTTCGGTACGCCGCTGGATGGTATCTATTCGACGTTTCGTTTGTTTACGATCGAAGGCTGGTACGAGATCCCCGATACGATTGCGGAGCGCATGAACAGCTCGTTTTGGGGCCACTTGGTTCGGTTTTACTTTTGCGCACTGCTGGTCATCGGTGGCGTTATCGGCATGTCGTTGATCAACTCTATCTTTGTTGACGCAATGGTCAGCGATAACAACGACGACGTCAAAGAACAGTTGTCGCGCATGGAAAGTAAAATCGATCGTCTGGTTGATGAACTCGATCGTCGCGAAAAGGCTTTGGTTGAAAAAGATGCGTTGATCTCACAAAAAGATATCGAGATTCATAATCTCCAAGCACAGATTCATGATGGTCAGAACAGCGTCGAAGCACCACAGAGCGGTGACGGAGCATCGTCGCAACCTAAAGCTTAAGTGCTTTTTGATGGCAGCGGCACTAAAACAAAAACGCCGGCGTATTCGCGAAGCGAATAGCCGGCGGCGAAGCCGTATTGGCCGAAGGACAATAGGCGAAGCAGCTGTGCAACACGAGCTGCACAGCTAAATAAAATAATCACACAATTCTCGAATACAGCCGAGTTGAATCAAACGTGGATTAGGCGAAAGCTCGGTGTTTTCGTGTGACCAAGTGAGTTTGTAAGGAACGTAGGCGGCAAAGGCGCCGATGCTGAGCGGGGCCTGAATATCGGAGCGTGGAGAGTTGCCGACCATCATAAAGGTCTCGGGGGCAATGTGCATGTTTTGGAGTACTTTGAGGTAATCCTCGGGATCTTTGCCCGAAATGCAAATGTATTCGAGTCCCATGTCTTTGAAGGGAGAATTTTCGAATTTGCGTTCCTGTTCGAGGAGGTCGCCTTTGGTGAGAATGAAAACGTGTTTGCGCTGCATGAGGTGTTGCACGGTTTCGAGGGCGCCTGGCAGGAGGAGGGTTGGCATGCGCAGAAGGCGTGTTCCGATCTCTAAAACGCTGTTGATGAGTTCGGAAGACGGCTTGGACACGAGTTTTGTTGCAGTTTCGACCATCGAAATGGTCATGGCTTTGGCCCCGTAGCCGAGGAGTTCCATGTTTTTGGCTTCGGTTTGAGCGAGTGCGTCACAGGCTTCTTCTTGCCCGACGATAGAGGCGAAGAGCGAGCCGAAGTCAATTTCAGTCGCGTGATAAAAGTCTTCGTTTTGCCAGAGCGTGTCATCGGCATCGAATGCAACGTGCTGCACGCGGCTGAAATCGTGAATCATGGTACCTCGGGGTGAGCGGATATCCAGGCAGAAGCGTCGACAGACCATTTGGACTGCGGATAATCTGCGATGAGTTTGTTGAGAACGCGTTTGGCGCTGACGGGATCTTTGAGTTCGAGATAGCTGTGCGCGAGCAGGATATGTGCGGACTCAACGACTTCGACGTCGGGGTATTTTTTTATGACACCTTCGAGTCGAGCGATGACCCCTTTGTAGGCTTTGCGTTTGAAGTAGAATTCAGCGACGTAAACTTCATGGTTTGCCAGTCGTCGACGCGTTTCAAGGTATTGTTCTTTTGCTTTGGGGATATTTTCGTCGTTCGGGAACTTTTGGATAAAGCTTGCGAGCGCCGTTTCGGCTTGTACGGTCGTTTTGCGGTCGCGCTGCCAGGGATCAGGCAAAATAAAAATGTCGGAAGGCATGAGCTCATAGTAGCAGTTCGCAGCCTGGTAAGCCGCGTAGGGCACTTCGCTGTGTGCCGGATACGTGCGCATAAAATCCTGATAGCTGACGGCGGCAGTCGCGTAATCGCTCGTGTTACGATAGGCGTCTGCGATGCGCAGATCAGCGAGCGTCGACCAGCGTGTCGCGTACGGATATTTGAGCTTGAGCGCGTTGAACGCCTTAATCGCGTCTTCGTTCGAACCGCCTTCGAGGATTGCGACGGCCTGACGATAGTCGCGTTCGGCGTCGCTCTTGGGCTCTCCATGAAATACCGTTTTCTGCGTCGTGCCGCAGCCCGTCAAAAAGAGAACGATAGAAAGTAGAATGAGGTGTTTAATCGATTTCATCAAGGATCGTTTGTCCTGCGTATATGTGTGCGGCTACACAATCACGCCGCTGGAATTGAGACGCATGCCCGAGGGAAGGTGATTCGAAACGGCTTCGCGTTTCTCCTCAGGAATCGTCCACTCTTTGGCACGAAATGCTTCAGCGATCAACGTCAAAACGCGTCCACTTGATTCCTTATCAAATCGATCTGCTAGGGCGTCGATGCTGTAGTCATGTCCCTGTTCAAGGATGGTCTGTGCGGCTACGAAGCGGATCGTTTCGTTATCGTCCTTGAGGTAGGGCAGGACCGCGTGTCCAATTTCGTCGTTGTCATAAGATTTGATGACGAGGATGAGCTGCTCTTTGCGTTCGGGGTTGCGGACGTATTCTGGGCCAATCGTGTTGAGCAGATGCACTAGAAATTGAGTCATTTCTTCTTGTGAAATGAGTTCCTTAAGCGTGCGGTATGGCCAGTTAAAGTCTTTGTCGTTTTTGCTCAAAAAGTCTTTGAGCGGTTCGATACTAGCATTTTCCAGGGCGACGAGGAGCTGTTTGGTGAGCTCTTTCTCTTCCTGATCGTTCGTGCTGTTGTCGCATGTGCGCGTAAAGCGCATGATCAGGCGTTTTGGAGCGAGTTCAGGACCGAGTTTATAGAGCTGTTCGAGGTAGTAACGGCGATCTGCTGTTTGGCCGTACATATCGGTAATCTTGGCTTTGAGTTTTTCGGCCTTCTCTTCGGGCGTCGGTTTAAAAAATCTGCGTAGTGCATCAATAAAGCTCATGTTTTATGCTCCACATGTATGTGTTTTGTTTAGATCTGTGTTTTGCAAAAATAGGTATTCACAAAACGGGATGCAATGTAGGTGCTTTGGCGTTAGAGTCAATCATTTTTATGCTTAGGTGTGTTCATCTTGAAAATGACTTTTTTGCGTCGATGCAATCAACGTTGAATCGCTGAAACTTGGAGCGCGTGCTATTTCGCGTTGCTCAATACGCACGACGCTGCCGGCCTATTTGCGACGCAAATACGTCCGGCATTTTTGAATGTGCATTGCGTCGCATGTATATCGAAGCCGAAGGCAAGCAGTGGGCTCGGTTAATGCGTATATTTCCACTCGTCCGAAGAGCCCGCGCGCCAAAGGTGCGCGAGCTCCAGGTGCGCTGTGAAAACAAAAATCAAAAAAAGCGAAAAAAAAATCTTGACCGATGTAGGTGTCACGCGTATAAGCCTGCCTCGTTCGCTGGAGCTCAGAAATGAAGTTCTGCGACGACTGATGAAAACCGAAAATGAGAAAGAAACGTAAAAGCAACATATATAATGTTGCAGCAGAAGTGCGAGCCAAATATGTAACGACGTAGGAATCTACGTCGCGTCAA
>JAZRWH010000158.1:0-9296 GCA_045599585.1 Myxococcota bacterium | reverse complement strand
TTGTAGCACTTCCCTTTCGTTTAACGTAAAATGAGCAAATGATCGCATCAAACCTCCGTATGTGTAGTTATGCAAAATCATCATACACCGGATTGATGCGGTCCTTCTTCATTTTTATGCATTTGAAACGATAATCTACCGTCTCCCCCCACGCGGCTATTTCTTACAGAAATACGCCGCTCCCCTCTCTGCCTGCGGCAGCAAAACGTGATTCTTCAATGCAACGATTTGAACGTTTCTATGACAAGTACAATCAAACTCAGTTAAGCAATTTGACACACTTTGAATCTTAACAATTATTCTGCCCAGCAACCTTTTGAGGACAGAAGCTTCAACGTCGTTCTGTTTATATCATTATATATAGTAGGTATAGCTGTTCATTGCCCCACGAACGTATGCGTTCAAACGCCATATAGGTAATAGATTTATTGGGTTTCCCAGCCGCCTCCCCCAAAACCTCGATTGTCGTCGCGTATTCGCCCCTGGGCGAATAGCGAACGACCGGCTGGCGTATCGAATTTCGATAGCCAGCCGTCACAAATCTGATCAAATGCACGTAATTTTAATCAGCACAACGCGTCAAAGATTGTCACATTTCACAAAATACGTTATAGTATAGGAAGGTTTGGTTTTTATGAGGGAGTCATGACCTACAACGCTAACAATGACGAATTTCTAGACCGTAGTCAGATCGATAATGCAGAGGATGAACCTGAAACAGGGGAAGCGACTGCCATTTTCAATGCTGAAGAACTTGAAGAAGATTCAACACAGATCGTCAACTTCAATAATGCACGGATAAGCAGCAGCAATGCCTATGTGACTCAGGACGACCGTCCGCTGACTGAACAAGAACTTAATCAGGAAGATCACGATATTTTTCCCGATTACAGAGTTGGTGAAAAACTCGGGCGCGGCGGCTGTGCTGTCGTTTTTGAAGGCTGGCGTAAAAGCGACAATTTCCACGTCGCCATTAAACAACTCGCACTCGCGGCAACGCTCGAAGAAGATGAACAGCGCATCGCTCGCAAACGCTTCTATCGTGAGGCAAAACTGATCGCTTCTTTGAATGAGCCCCACATCGTTCAGTGCGTCGACTACGGCGTTCTCGAAGAACAACCCTGTATGGTTCTCGAGTTCATCAAGGGGATGGAACTCGGCGAGTATATCAAAATGCTGAGTGCAACACTGGGCATGGATTATTTGCCAATTGAAGACGCTGTGGACGTCACAATCCAGGTTCTGAAAGCCCTCGAAGTCTCTCACCAAAAAACCGTTATCCACCGCGATATCAAGCCTGGCAATATCATGGTGCTCAACGACGATCCCGGCGGCCGCATCACGATCAAAGTCCTCGACTTCGGTATCGCTACCGTTTTGGATAACGTCGAAAATAATAACACCTTAATGACGCAACAGGGCAATATCCGTGGTACCCCTTCGTATATGGCTCCTGAACTCTTCACCGGTGCAGTGCGTGCTTCCGTCGAAAGTGACCTCTACGCCGTCGGTCTCGTTCTCCTCGAATGCCTCACCAATAAAGTCGCCTTCGAAGGCTCCTCTTTCATGCAGGTCGCCTACAAACAAGTGAACGAAGAAGCCGAAATTCCCGAATATATCCCCGAATGTCTCGCCGATATCATTCGTAAAGCTATCTCTAAAAAAACGCACGACCGATATCACTCGGCTAGAGACTTCATTACCGATCTCGAAAATGTCTTGCCTCAGGCACTTAAAGATTATCCTAAGTGCGCTGCCGCTTACGCAAAATCAAACGGTAAACCCCACAAAACGATTGCTGCTCTCTGGCGCGTTAAGAAAAAACGTATCATCAACGGCATCATTCTCGCCACGATCGTCCTCGCACTCGCAGCAATCATCGCTGCCGTCCTCGTTCTCATGTCGCCCAATGACGACGCCGAACACGCCGCTGCTCTCCAACGCGCAAACCAGGAAAACGAAGCAATCAAAAAACGTGAAGCCGAAAATCTCGCTGCTCTTGAAGCCTCTAAAGCCGAACAAGCTGAAAAAGATGCCGAAAATGAAGCTCTCCGAAAACAAGCCCTCGCGGCAGATCAACTTGCTGCGCAAGAAGCTAAAAAATATAGCATTAAAACAGCTTCCTCCAGTTTCACTGACGCTTGGATTGCAACCATAAATAAAGAAAATCGCGCTTTCACCTCACCTAAAGCGGCTTCTTCTTCAACAAATAAATCAAAACAAAAACAAACAAAACAAAGCAAAACTCGAGTCGATCAGACAAAAGATTTATTAAAAATGATTGCCCCTAAAAAATAAATAGCCTCTTTTTCGGCATTCTTTTGATCGCTGAAGAACGGCTTAAACCCTAATTCAGTTGCGCACACGGACACGGAGTCATTGGCATGGATGCAATTCCCCAAAATGAAGAGGTTACGCGCGCCGTTATGGCGCTGCTCGTCGCTCAAACAGCGCATGAACTCTCCGTTTGGGGACAATGGCAAAACGAACTTGGTGCTGAATTTTCGCCTAAATCAGACGAAATATTCACACAACAGCCGAAAGTTGCTGTACAACATACAGCAGATCCGCTTGAACTACCGCCCCAAACACCTACGCCGGGACTAACACTGGCACCACAGGCCCAACCTCAGGTTGTTCATAAATCTTCTGTCTCTCCAGCCAGAGCTTCCGCCAACCAACACGTCCAAAATTGTCTCGCGACTTTTTCCGCTTTTCAACGCGCTTCTGCTGTCGCGCCGCCGCGAGATCCTCAGGCCACTAAAGATCAACTCGATTCTAGAATCCAAAATTGCCGTCAGTGTTCAATGGGATCACGCCGTTGCGGCGTCCTCTGCGGCTACGGGCCCCTTAACGCTCAAATGCTCATCATTTGCGCCGGTGGAAACCCTTACGAATTCGAAGCAAAACGCGTCGTCGCCGGTAAAGCTCCTGACGCAGAAGTTACCCTGCTGTTCGACAATATTATTAAGGCAATGACAGCCGTTAATCCGCAAATCTCTGCGGATACAATCTATTTTACCAACGTAATTAAATGCTGCGCAATCCCACCTCGTACACAGATTAAACAAGTCTTGACTGGCTGCAGCCATTACCTCCGAGAAGAAGCCCTCCTCGTGAATCCCAAAGTCATCCTCGTCTTCGGGCAAACCGCTTACGATGCCGTTTTCGGTGATGGTCAATCCATCATCACAGAACGCGGAAAAATTCGTCACTTCGAACAAATTCCTACCGTCGTGACGCATCACCCCATGGAATGCCTCAAAAATCGTGAACTCAAAAAACGCGTTTGGGATGACGTGCGCCAAGCACTACATGTCATTAAATCAGGCAATTAAATAGGCGCAAACATTATTCACCTAATCTAAATTTATACGAACGGAGTTTAATTCATGGCGCATATTACGATAGAACATTTTACTAAAACTCGCTGTGAGCATAAAATATTCAATAAAATCACAACCATTGGCGCATCCAGCGATAATGATATCGTTTGCGCTGGCCCCGGTATCGAACCCACGCACGCCCTTCTCTACATCGAAGGCGATGGCTTCTGGCTCGAACCAGCTTCCCGCAAAGCGTATGTCTATATTAATGGTGATCGCATTAAGAAAAAAACACAAATTAAAAACCAGGACGATATCAAAATCGCCGATCTCGAAGGCGTTTTCTCCTTCTTCGATGCTCCGCCTGAACCCGCAAAAGCCGCTTACTCCGACTGCGATGAAGATGCCCTCAACGTCGTTTCTAAACTCGAAAAACTCGCTTCTGCTCTCTCCTCCGACTACACCATTCCCATGCTCCTCGACCACATCATGGACGAGGTCATCGATCTCGTAAACGCTGAACGCGGTTTCCTCGTCATGATGCACGAAGGGCTCCCCAAAATTCAGGTTGCCCGAAACGTTAATAAAGAAACCCTCCTCGACGCAGAAGGTATGATCTCTGACTCGATCGTCCAAAGAGTCATCGAGACGAATAAGCCTTTGATCATCAGTGACGCTTGCCATGACAAAGATTTTAATCTCGCTGCTAGCGTCATTAATCTCAAATTAAGCAGCATTATGTGTGCACCGCTTACCGATCGAGGCAAACTTCTCGGTATTATCTACGTTGGAAATGATAATATCGTGAATTTATTTCAACCCAGTCACCTCGACATGCTGCGTATCTTTGCTTCGCAGACTTCGCTCATCCTGGCTAATGCCCTCCTCGCGGACGACCTTGCATTCCGAAATCGTTCGCTCGAACGTGAACTTCAAGAGTTAAAATTCGGAAATATCATCGGCAATTGCTACGCCATGCGCGAAATTTTCCGAATGATCGAAAAAGTTGCAGGAACGGACGTCACAGTTCTCGTCGAAGGTGAAACCGGTACCGGCAAAGAGCTCATCGCTGAAGAACTCCATCGACGAAGTCGCCGCGCAAAAGGGCCTTTCGTAGCCATTAACTGTGGCGCAATCCCCGAAAATCTCCTCGAAAGCGAACTCTTCGGTCACGTCAAAGGCGCTTTTACAGGCGCCATCGCAACAAAAGGTGGACGCTTCCAACAGGCAAACGGAGGAACCCTCTTCCTCGACGAAATCGGCGAAATGCCCGCCGAACTCCAAGTCAAACTCTTACGCGTCCTCCAAGAAAGATGCGTCTCAAAAGTTGGCTCTAATGTCGCTGAACCCATCGACATCCGAATCGTCGCTGCAACCAATAAATGCCTCGAAAATGAAGTCGCTGCTGGAAACTTCCGCGAAGATCTCCTCTATCGACTCAACGTCATTACGCTGCATCTGCCCGCACTGCACGACCGCGAGGACGACGTCATCCTCATCGCTAACGCTCTCCTCGAACGATACGCTAAAGAACTCGGTATGCCCGCCAAACGCCTTTCACCTGAAGCCGTCCAGGCTATGCGAAAATACCCTTGGCCAGGCAACATTCGCCAGCTTCAAAATAAACTTAAAAAAGGTATCATCCTCTCCGAGCGAAATATCATCGAACCCAAAGACCTCGATCTCAATCCCGAAGTCCTCAGCGCTGTCATGACCCTCGCAGAGGCTAAAGATGACTTCCAACGCCGGTATATCAACGAAATTCTCGAGCGTAATAACGGAAACCGTACTAAAACAGCCCGCGACCTCGGCGTCGACCCTCGTACAATCTTCCGTCACCTCGAAAAGGAAAAAAATGACTAGACCACGTAAGTTAGCGAGTAGAATTTTATTCGCTACTGTTAGCGTGTTTTTGGCATTTGTTGCGCAAAGCTGCCTCGGTATCGAAGAAATTCCCGCAACACCCTACATCATTACCTACAAACCCGTGAGTGGTTACGTCGAAGTCGACCTCTCGGCTGACGAAGGCAAAGTCTACTTTACGATCTCGGAGTTCGGGGATGAACGCGGCGACCAGGAACTCTATCACCGCGTCGTCGTCGATTACAGACAGCTGTCTGGCTCGAGTTCTCTCGTTGAGGCAACTTACCCACAACACCTCGAAGCAACCGAACGCGACCCCATCGGATACATGTTCCCTACATGCCAGATCGCCAAAGCAAAAGGCTGGAATACCGATGCCCTCGCTGACAAAACGGTCATGATCTATTTCGTCCTCGCCGACGCTAGCTTCAAAGACCCACTCCTCTCCTTCGACGCCGGTACTTTCTCACAAGCCTTTGCTACTGACGATTCTGGAAGCAGCACTTGGGTCAGCTGGACTCTCCACTTTAACGGAGCCTGCCCAACATCGCTCTAGTTTCTTACCCTTTTGAAAGGGGGAAGTCTCCCCCTGAGCGGCTATTTGCTTTGCAAATACGCCGCTACCCCCTCTCTAGACAACGCCAGCTACCAACAAAAATTCTCAAATTGGCTACGCTGAATCAGTTTCCTACATTAACTCGATCTTTCAATACGTACTTTTAAATCTAAAAAGTAAAATATTCGCAAATATTGTTTATAATGTGAATCTTGGTAAGCCTTCTACCTTCAATAAAAAATAGTTGGCAAGCCAAATTCTGTGACTAAGCTTTTAGCGCCGCACGGCGCTTTTGTTTTTTGACGTGCTCCGCACGCTCAACATATCTTTTGGAGATGAGAATGGGTTTCCTCGACAGACTTTTAGGACACGACACTGAATACTTTATTAAAAAAGCTAAAAAATACGCTACCGCCGAAGATTTTGGCGAAGCTCTGAATTGTATTCGCGAAGCTGAAAAAATCGCAAAATCTGATGCAGAAAAATCAAGCATCAAAGACGCAAAGTTTGATATTGAGCACGGAGCCTACCTTTTAGCCGTCGAACAAGCCAAAGAATACATGCGCGGACACATGAGCCAAAATGCTCAAAATGCCGTCGACCGCGCCGTACGCTTCGCTCACTCAGACGACGAAAAAAATGCTGTACGCGCGATTATCGATGCTGACCTTTATCACGGCGATGAAGAAGCTGCCGAAACTGAACTCGAAGTCCCCGCTCGCGTCGAAGGCGAAGAACACGTCACCGGCATGGAACTCCAAGACAAATGGTCTCTCTATGTCACGAACTTACCCTTCGAAAAAGCTCAGCACTTCGATGAACTTGGCGATAACTTCAAAAAAGCATGGATCGCCCTCCAAGAAGGACACATCGATGACGCTGTCACAGGCCTCGAAGAAGTTTATCAATCCCACCAGGACGATATCGACGTTTCCGTCGAACTCGGTCGTGCTTATTACGCAAAAGGTGACTTGCAAAAAGCTTCAACCCTGCTTCAAAAAGCCGACGAAGCTGCTCAAAATAATATCGATATCAAACTTCTTCGCGCCCAAATCTTGTGGACCCTCAAAGATTTCAAAACCTCCGAAGATGTTCTCCAAAAAGCTTACGACATTGATCCAGACAACAACAACGTTCTCGCGTCTGTCGCCCAACAAGGCCTCATGACTCAAGAATTTGAGTCCGCCATTGCTGCTGTCGAACAACTGATCGAAAATGTTCCACAAGACATTTCCGTACAAAAACTCGCCGCCCGCATCTACCTCGAAAGCGGCGACGAAGAAAAAGCGCTCGAACGATTCGAAACCGTCAACCGCATTTATTGGAAAATTGATCCTCAAACCAAAAAAATTACTTTCGACAAAAATAGCGCCGTCGCTGCCGCTTCTATCTACTTTAAACGCGGTGAAAAACTCGAACGTGCGGCTGAACTCCTCAACACCGTTCGCGCAAACACACAGGCTGAAGAACATATCGCCATTTGTATGCAGTTAGGCGAAGTTTACCAAAAAATGGAAAAACCCGCCAAACGCACGGAAGTTCTCACGGAAGCTCTCCGCTTCGTCGAAGAAATTTGCGAAAGCTCCAAAGGCGACAAACACGCCAATGCCTGCCTGCAGTACGCTGATATCTGCAATCAAATCGGCGACAAAGATAAAGGTGCGGATCGACTCAACGAAGGTCTCAAATTCCTCGACGATATCTACGAAAAAGCCTCAGGCGACCAGCGCGCAAACCTCGGTCTACAGTACGCTTCAATTTGCGAACGCTGTGGCGTCAAAGAACGCGGTCAGGCAAAACTCGATGCTGTCCTCGAACACCTCGATAACGCTTACCAAAATGCAGAAGGCGAACGCCGCGTCAATATCGGCATGCAGTACGCCGAAATCGCTGAACGCGCTGGCCGTAAAGACGACGCACGTCCCAAACTCGATGAGGCCCGCGAAATCGTCAGCGTCGAAGCTAACAAAGGCAATCCCCTCGCTCAGTTTGCCCTCTCGATGATCGAAAAACGCATTAACGGCGAAGAATTACCCCCCGCCGAAGAAATCAATCGTCAACAGCAGGCTATCCTCAAAGAACTCATCGAAAACCAGCAGGCTATGATGCAGTCCGCTCAAGAAGAAGCTCAAGCTGATCAAACGACGATAAGCTCGCCACGCGTTGCCCCCATGAATAACAGTGACGCCGACGCACTCCTCCGTAGTTTTGCTTCGCTCGCACCTTCCCCAGCTCAACGCCCTGTAAGCGATGACATCGAAAATGATGATGCCTCTGACAACGACGCTGACGAAGAAGCTGGCAACGAAATCGTCGATTCTAACGACGCCGACGAAGTTGCTGACAATGCCAACGACGCCGACGAAGTTGCTGACGATTCTAACGACGCTGTCGAAAGCGATGATAAGGATAACAACACGTTCTCCAATTCAATCACTGACGTCGTCAGTGGCATGTCTAACGAACAAGCCAACGACCTCCTCGCTTCGCTCGCAAAATCCTTCAAAGATGCAACCGAACAAGTGACCGAATCCGCTGATTCGATCTTCGAAAATAGCGATGACAAAAAAGATGATGACGCGCTCGGTTCGATCTTCGATAATAATAATGATAAAAAAGACGAATAATTTTTAATCGCTCTTTTCGCGCCGGCTATGGCTTTACGCCATACGCCGGACGCAACGCCGCTATGCGCTAAACGCATACGCGGCGTTTTTTTTATATATTCAACAATTTATATATAAATTCAATTTTAAACACATCTATCCGCATAGTATAACAATCAATTTTATATATATTTTTCACAGCTGTCCCACAAAATTTACATAAAATACTCGGATAACTCTACTGTAGCTTTGTTTTATCGATATATAGTCACTTCTAAACATGAAAAAGACTTAAGTTTACTGTTGAATCGCACGCGTCGCGAAGCCGAAGGCAAGCAGCGGGCGCACCGGGCGAGCGGGCGCGCATGTTGAAGACGAAGTCAAGTTCGCGGACAAAATGAGAATAAGAAAAGTCTAAAATTCTGTAACGAGCGCATTTCGTTACTGTTAATGAGAATATATTGTGGGACAGCAGTGCAATTTTATATATATTTTTCACAGCTGACCCACAAAATTTACATAAAATACTCGGATAACTCTACTGTAGCTTTGTTTTATCGATATATAGTCACTTCTAAACATGAAAAAGACTTAAGATTACTGTTGAATCGCACGCGTCGCGAAGCCGAAGGCAAACAGCGAGCGCACCGGGCGCACGGGCGCGCATGTTGAAGACGAAGTCAAGTTCGCGCCCGCCAAGGAACTTTTATATTTTGAGAGCGTTTGAATACAGTTCGAGGAAACAACGAAAATCCTTGAGGGCGCAGCCATTAGGCTGTAACCTAAAGGATTGAGGAAGTTGACGAAGAAATGTATCAAAAGCTCTCAAAAGAAGGCGCGTGCAGCTCATTTGAACGAAGTGAGTTCTGCACGCGCGACAAAAGAGCGCGGGGATTCCAAAGGGGCGTCCGCGATACGACGCCCCTTTGGGCCGTCCGCAGGACA
>JAZRWH010000157.1:0-4305 GCA_045599585.1 Myxococcota bacterium | reverse complement strand
TCCACCCCAAATAAACTCTTGCGTTAGGCTCATAAAAACTCCCATTGCCTAGTAACAAGGGATGCCCATCGTTTCAAGTGTCCATATCGGAGGGACGCCCCTCAATTGGCGTGTCCGATTTTAAGGGGACAGTTTATATTGTGCGAAGCAGCAATAGCCGCGCAGGGGGAGGCATCCCCCACAAAAAAAGAGACGCAATCTGAGCAATCAGATGCGTCTTTATTTATTTTGGGGGCGATATAAATCAGAGATCGAAGCGGTAGCCTTGTCCGTGAACTGTGACGAGGTGTGTGGGGTGGGAGGGATCTTTTTCGATCTGAGTGCGTATTTGGAGGATGAAGTTATCGATCGTGCGAGCGGTTCCTTCATAATCGTCAGGCCAAGCATGAGCGAGCAGGTCATCACGGGAATAGATATGACCTGGGTGGCGAGCGAAGAAGATGAGGAGTTCGCATGCGCGCGGCGTGAGGTGAGCGGGCTGGCCGTCTCGGAGGACGCGTTTATGAGCGGGTTCGAGGGTGATATTGTCGAAGGCGATGGGGGCTTCGACAACAGCGTTTCGGGCGCGTATGCGGCGCATGGCAGCGGCGATGCGAGCGAGAAATTCTCGGAGGGCGAAGGGTTTAGTGACGTAGTCATCGGCGCCGAGTTCGAGAGCGCGGACTTTTTCATCTTCGCGCGTACGTGCGGATAGGACGATCACGTGGACGTCATTTTGGGCATTTCGGAGGCGTTCGAGGATTTCGAAGCCGTCGATGCCTGGCAGCATGATATCGAGGATGATAAGATCCGGCTGATATTCGTCAACGATCGGCATGACAGCATCGCCTCGAATAGCGGATCTTGTGTCATAGCCTTCATATTTGAGGTTATGGCAGAGTCCGCGAGCGATCGAGGTATCATCTTCGACGATGAGAATTTTTTCTTTAGCCATAGGAAGCGTCAGGGAAAGGCCAGGCCGTGATTAATCGAGGCCTGCGATTTTAAGGAAATCGCTACGGGAGAGATTTTCTGCGCGGATATCGGCGGGGTAATTGAGTGTTTGGAGGCGTTGAGCCCAAGCGGCTTTATCGAGTCCGTCGAAGCCAGCGAGTGAGTTAGAGAGGGTTTTGCGGCGTTGTCGGAAGGCAGCGTGAACAAAGTCTCGGAAACGTTTTTCATTTTCTTCGCTGAGTTTACGTTTTTTTGGAATGAAGCGCAGTACAGTGCTGGTGACTTTAGGAGCGGGTTCGAAGCTTTGTGGGAAGACGTCCATGACGATTTCGATGTCGTGGTAGTACTGGCCGAGGACGGAGAGGATACCGTAAGAATTGGAGCCAGGTTCAGCGACGAAGCGGAGGGCGACTTCTTTTTGGAACATGAGGACCATACCGCAGAGGGGGACATGTTCATCGATAAAGCGGAAGTAGATTTGAGACGCGACGTTATAGGGGAGGTTAGAAACGAGGAGTGGGCGTGCGTTTTGATCGAAGCAGAAGTCGGGGAGTTTTGCCGTGAGGGCGTCATCCTGGAGGAGGGAGACGTTTGTTGTATCAGCGAAGATTTTTTTGAGGAAGCCGGCGCAGTGATCATCTTTTTCGATGAGGACGTAAGGTTTTTGGAGTCGCGCGACAGCGACGGAGAGGGCGCCAGCGCCGGGGCCGATTTCGAGGATATGGGAAGGGTCGAAGCGTTCGACTTCGCGAGCGATGGAGTGAGTAATATTTTCGTCGATGAGGAAGTTCTGCCCGAGGCTTTTTTTGTAGTTATGTTGGAGGGCAGAAGCGAGTGCGCGAGGGGTCCACTGAGTAATACTGGGCATAATGATTTGATAGAAGCGAGAGCGATGGAGAAAAAAAGGCGCCCGAAGAGGGGCGCCTTAGAAGAAGGGGGTAGGGAGGATAGGTGAGGGGGAGGTGTCCCCCTGAGCGTCTATTTGATCGCGCCAAAGCGCGCCAAATACGCCGCTACCCTCTCTGATAGCGGACGAATGGCGATTTAGTTTTCACGGCGTCTACGGAGCGCGACGAAGCCGAAAGCTGCGAGGGCAGCCATAACGAGTGCAGCGAAGCCACCTTGTGAGGAAGCAGCGACGGAGGCAACGGAGCAGCTGCTCTTAGCAGCAGCGGGGATGATGTGTTCGACGTTATCATCTTTTGCGACGACGACCTCGAGATCAGAGGAAGGATCGGCGTTACCCAAGCGAATTTTGTAAGTACCGGTAGGCACCTGACCTTCCCAGGGGCACTGATATTCGTTCGATTTGCCACTTGCGTCCGTGAGGATGAAGAAGTTGGCATTGCGGGGGCATTTAACGCGGAGGGTACCGTTATTATTGACGTCTTGGAGTTCAGGAACGTTATAGGAGAGGCCTTCGGGGGTAACGGTGACGGTATCTTTGTGGGGGAAGAAGGATTCACGCGTAGCGGAGAGGGCGTAGGAGTTCGGGAGAACTTTTGTATAGACGGGGCATTCGACAGCGCTATCGATTGCGCCGACGAGTTGAATTTTTGTTTCGGGGGTTGTGCATGTGATTTCGATATTTACGGCATCGGGGCATTCTTTAGAGATCTCGCCGTAATATTTTTTGATGCGTTTTGCGAGTTCAGCGTCATCTTTTTTGATGTCGTTGATTCTGTCATTGAGGCGTTCGAAATGGTAGAACGCGGCAGGGCAATTGTTGCGCATCTGATAGACGCGGGCGAGATTGTACTCAGTGAAAGCATCTGTCGTGCACATTTTCATAGCCTGGAGGCTAAGCTTAAGGGCACCGTCGAGGTCACCGTTGCCAGCACTTTCTTGGGCCAAACCAGAAAGTTCGTAGAACTTTTGGGAGTCTTCATCAGACAGCGACATACAGTCGACATCAGGTTGAGAAGCGAACGAGAGGGCAGGGAGTAATAATGCAGATGCCCCAAGAGCTATTGCAACGGAACGCAAGGATTTATGAGCTGAGTGATTCCAATTCATCATGTTCTCTCCGGAAACCAAGTAATCATGGGCATCGAATGAAAATTCGGTGTCATAAGTCGTAAGGCTATGAGAAAGGCAACAGAGCCTATCATTTAGTTATTTATCCCTAAAAAAAGGTTCGCTGTCAAGTTTACGACTCTTTTGTAAAGAGACAAAGGTGAAAAAAAGAGTGATATTGAGAGTCGTCAGCTATAACAGCGGTGAATCGGCTCTACGACAACTAGTGTAGCGGCTGAAAATAAAAAATCAAAAAAGCGTGCATTTATGTATAGAGAGGGTTTAGCCAAAAAAAAACCGCCAAACGGAGGTGGCGGTTTAAGGAAATGCCCTAGGCACTCGGTAGATTAATCCTCAGCCTGATACGGGAGAAGACCGATATGGCGAGCGCGTTTGATCGCACGGGCGAGTTTGCGCTGGAAACGAGCGCTGACGCCGGTGATGCGCGAAGGAAGGATTTTACCGCGAGGGGAAAGGAAGCGCTTGAGAAGCTGGACATCTTTGTAATCGATCGTCAAAGAGGCATCAGCTTTGAAGGGGCAAGCTTTGCGTTTGGCGCGACGGAATCCACCACGGTTATTGGAACGAGGGCTCTGGGCTGACTGTGTATTCATATCCATTGTTTTTTTCTCCAACTATCTCAAGATTAGGCGTGTGTAGGAACTTCCGCTGCGCATTTGGGGCATACCCAGAACATACCGCTCGGGCGCGTATGGCGAACCATCTTCATGAGGCTCATATTGGAGTCTTGACCCTTGGCCAAGCAGGCAGGGCATTTTTTGACATAAACGACTTTTTTGGTCGTCGAAATCTTTGCAGGACGTTTTGCTGCCATGATCTAATTCCTTTTATCCGGTAGATACCCCTGTAATATGGCGATCCTGAAGACACTGTGTCAGCAGGGCATTCGGGTAACCAGCCGGAAAATCCGGTCACCCAAAACAGGGCGCGTGGCGTTTAACGCCTTTTGACCCCTCTGTCAAGATTTACGCAATACACTTTTTCTTTTTATCGTTAAATTTGGATATGTGCGGAATGTTTATGTTTTCGCTGTGCTTTGGGTATAGCTTGAAATGGGGGTATGGCTTCGTTGCTGTCTTAGGCAAACTGAGGGGGTAGCGGTGTATTGACGCAGCAAAACGTTTGCAAGTTGCGTTTTACAAATCAAGTTTGGCGGATCACTTGGTTGAGCTTACGAGTGTTGTTGTTTTGCGCGGCAATAGCCGCTCAGGGGGAGACGGAAAATTGTCAATCCAAATGCATATTTGAGTAAACCATTTCCGGTGTCTTCCAACCAAGTACTTTTCGAGGTCTCTGATTAATTTCATTACAGACACGTTTGATATAGCTGTCAGA
>JAZRWH010000156.1:0-4320 GCA_045599585.1 Myxococcota bacterium | reverse complement strand
TTTTTGTGGCATATTCATTTTCTCGAATCTTTAATAAACGACGTTCTTCTTTAAGTTCGTCGTTCTCATCTTGATATTGCTGTAAAAGATTGCGCTGAGTTTCAATAATATCGTTAATATCATTATCGCCAAGCTGAATATTTTCCATCATGCTCTTTATACTGATATCAGCACTCCAACGAGTAGCAGGGGATTGCAGCTGGTCATAGAAATTAACTTCGCTTGACCTAATATCTTTTTCTCTCATATCACGCATCAATCCAGTAAGCGTTCCTTTGCCAGCTCTTTGGTCTCCACGTGATTTAACAGAAATACCATTTTCCT
Source organism: Myxococcota bacterium (assembly GCA_045599585.1). Taxonomy (GTDB): domain Bacteria; phylum Myxococcota_A; class Bradymonadia; order UBA4248; family UBA4248; genus RGIG464. The sequence continues at coordinate 3,996 of JAZRWH010000156.1, read as the reverse complement.
TGGCAATCTTTTCGTTACTTGCAACCAATGCTTTTTTAGCTTCATTAAAATCTTTAATTTCGCTCATATCTCTACGAGGGTCAAGCCTTGAAATCGCAATATCATATTTATTGATCTGATTATTATTGTTAATAATCTGTATGATTTGTTTTATTTTATAATTGTCGCTTAATAGTTCATCGTCATCTAGATAACCTAGAAATTCAACAAACATAATACGACGCTCTTTAGGAACATACCCTTCAAATGGGTCATATCCCATCATTTTAATTACTTCACTTTTTGCGCGTCGCTCATCAACGCTCCAATTCGTTTCAGCCAATTCCTCAGCTTCTTCTTCAGCCTCTTTCTTAGTAACTTCTAGCTCACCATCATATAATGATTTAGCAAAAGTTTTACCTTGATACTGACGGCCATTAATCTGACGGATATAATATCCAAAATTAAAATCATCTCGTGAATTTTGAATTGAAACAAATAAGCTGCGATAAAATGGAACATCTAGAAGAGCGCATATAACCTTAGTCGCAAACTCTTGAGTATATTTTTTTTCGTAATATGCGAACAATTCTTTTACACATTCAGTGCATATATGCGCATATTTATCATTTCCATCATGCGTTTTTGAGTATGTAGTTTTATAAAACACATTTATAGGATTGTTTACTTCCTTACCACAACAAGTACAACGATAAAGTTTAACATCTCCAGTTTCTTTCTCGTTTATCGCTGCGGTTTTTTTTACTGCCTTCTTTTTCGGTGGCATAACCGCACCTCCTTATCTCACACTCTTTTTCGCTGGTATCCCCGGGCAGACTCGAACTGCCGGTCTCTCGATTAAAAGTCGCTTGCTTTACCATCTAAGCTACGGGGATATGGTACACTGTCAGGGACTTGAACCCCGAACCTGCCGGTTATGAGCCGGATACTCTGACCAATTGAGTTAACAGTGTATATTGGCTGACGAGGCTGGATTCGAACCAGCGTAATGCAGGAATCAAAATCCTGTGTGTTAGGCCAAACTTCACCACTCGCCAATGGTTGCAGGGGAGGGGATCGAACCCTCACGATCTGGGTTATGAGCCCAGCTGTCCTACCTTTAGACACACCCTGCGACAAAAGTCCCTACATGTTACGCGTGATTATCAATTACCCACAATTGTATTCACAAGTTAAGTAATCTACATAGGCTCGTAGGGATCGATTTTAAACGAGCCACTAAAGCAGACTCTCTCTAGATATTTATTACACGTCTATCCGAACGTCATGAATCGCTATTGCCTCGTCATTAACAATAACGTCTCAAGAACATCCTCCTACACATGGCAGGTGATTAAATTGCTTGATTACACTTAGATGGTGCAGGTAGGGCAAGCGAACCCCACAGTTTGCCCCTCAATGTATGAGCCGCACTAACCATACATTTCATAGGGCGGTACAGGTTGAGTGATATTCTAAATTAAAGTCCCGTCACTCACGGAGACAAAACATACATATTTAAGCTCGCTCATGCACCTTGTACTTCGGCATCGACACGAGTAACACTTTCGAATGCGCTTGACACTCTAATAGCTAAAGGCGTATCCTTTTCTGCACGATTTAATTCTCACTTACTTGGACTGGTTATTGCGAACTTGCCACCAGTGGGGCGTCTCGTTTAATTTCTCCTCTCGCGGGATATGGCGCAGTGACATAACTGCGCATTAAAAAGGCCGGGAAAATCCCACCAAAGTCCCAGCGGCCTGACGTCAAGGTCTCCCTTTGGTTGCTTTTGGTTTTACAGATTCGGAGTAACATAAATATAAAACATTTGAGCCGAATCAATGCTATTGAATGTTGCAATCGAAGTAGACAATACAGATAACTGATAAAATCTACCACCAAAGAACCAAATCTCCGAGCGATAAATGGAAGTATCATTTTCTGCATGACTTCCAACCTGCTCATATTTATTACCGCTAAACGGCGCTGTTCTGTCTTTTCATTTCGAGCTGTTCATGAATCATTTCATCAAATCTCACAAACGTCCAAATGATTACATTGTTGTTTACTGCATTAATATGCTCAACATTTAATGCATATATTTCATCCATGTTTCCCTTAGTGACTGTCATAGGCTCTCCAAATGCGTCAACAATGTCGCAGCCTACGTATTCACATGCGGAAACAACCTGGCCTACTGTTAAACCCATTTGAATACCTTTTCTCCTTAATGTTTCACTTTTTCTTTTAATATTTTTGACGGTTTAAAACGAGGAAACATAAAATCGCCTGACTCTACAACTTTATTTACTTTAGGATTAAAATATCGAAAACTCTTCCTTTTTAAAACTTCAAAAACGCCAAATTCTAATATTTTTACAGAGCCATGTCCTTCTAATTCATCAGAAATTGTCTTCCACATTTCAGCTAAAATTTCATTACATACCGCTATAGAATATCCTGTTCGTTTTGCCGTCTCTCTCGCTAACTCTTTTCCTGTCACATTTTCACCGCCATTTATAATTTCAAATTATATTCCAGCACTTTACCTTTACCACGTTGAATACAAATCATAGTGGCGCCAGGATTTGAAGTTTTATGAAGCTTCATCGAGTAGTCATCAATCCCAATTATGCTAGGAATTCTCATCACATCACAGTTAACTCCAATATTCTCACTGTAAGCATGGTGTAAATGGCCTGAAATAATTAAATTAATTGGCACATTATACATCTGAGAATAGTCTTTCTGTGCGCATCCTAAGTCTTTATCTTCTCCGTGATAACCAAGAACATTGCACCCCTGAATATCTTGGAAAATCATATCTGTTTCATTCTCAATAAATTCAATGCGCTTATTTTCACTATGCTGCGCCTTGATGAATGCCCAGATAACCTTGCCCATATCTTCTTCTTCAAAAGTTCCCTTTGGAGCTCCTAACATTCTAAGCTGGCAATGATTGCCTTTTGATGCTTGCGCATATTTAATATTACAGAACATTGAAATTCTAGCCAGCCAAATAGAAATGGCCTGAGCATATTTAATAGCAGATTCAATAACGCCATATCTTAACTGCATAAGTTGTGAAATTCTAAGAATTCCATCTACCTGATCTGCTAAATCCCATATGTAAAGCGTCGAAATATTTTCCTTAGTTACTATATCGATTACTTTTGCTGCTAACTTTTCCATTCGAGAGTAGAATATCTCAGGACTATACTCATTAATAATTTCCCCGTAAAGTCCTTTAATTACAAATTCGGCTCCAAAATGAGCATCGCCAAATGCAAGCAGCCATGATTTTTCAGATTCCGGTTCATTTAGAGGCTCTAAAGTACACTGAATCGGTTCTAACTTTTCTATAGCTGTTTCAATTTTTTCAACAATTAACTCATCGCGAGCTTCTTGTCTTAGCCATTTGTTGTATTCAAGTTTCTCAGTCTGCAGCTTTTTCTTTTCTTTTTCTAATTCGCGTTTTCTAAACGTATAATCTTCACTTACTGAATTTGAATCAGTTATAGATTCAGAGAACACATCTTCATAAAACGCTTTTGCATATTGATATGGCTTTCTGTATGCAGATTGGTCATACCATTCATCGTCAGTTCGTAGGTTTCTATTAAATATTTCACCAAGTTCATCCCAACTCATGTCTAGTATGCCGTCATCTTTAGCTTGAGCTAATCGCCATATATATTGCCTTTCATTTTCGTTAGGCATCTTGTTTAAATTAATAATATCTCCAATCTCCTTTTCCCAAATTTAGGTTTTTACTTTATACCGTGAAGAGCACGATACTCATCGAGTAACCTATAAGTCTCGCGGGTTTCATCAACAAAGCGTGTCTTAGCACGAGCCTTCTTGTTCTTCCCAATTACAGTGATTCTTGAATTTTTTGCGTGAGTTCTAATATACTCCGCCTCTGACTTACTAACTTTAAACAATATCTTTCTCCTTTAACTCTATATTTAAAAATCTAGAAGGGGTGCTCCACCGACGCCATCGCCTCATGTG
>JAZRWH010000155.1:0-20751 GCA_045599585.1 Myxococcota bacterium | reverse complement strand
GAGCGTCTTGAACGGCTTCATGTCTTCCATCATCGTGGACATGGCGAGGAGGCTGTAGAACCAGTTGCGGAACTGGCCGGGGAAGCACTCGAGGACGAGGTCGGCGGGCATCCATTCTTTCCAGTAATCGCGGTCGGAATTGTATTTGACCGTGCTGTAGGGAACGATACCGGCGTCGAGCCAGGGGTTGCCGACGTCTTCGACGCGATGCATTTTGCCGCCGCAGTGCGGGCACTGGAGGACGACTTCGTCGATCCAGGGTTTGTGCGGTGTGTGGCCTTCGAATTTATCCCAGCCTTCGATGCAGCGTTCTTTAAGTTCTTCGCGGCCGCCGATGACGTCGAATTTCTTGCAGTCGTCGCAGACCCAGATCGGGAGGGCGAGTCCCCAGAAGCGTTTCTTGGAGATCATCCAGTCGCGCATGTTGGTGAGCCATTCGACTTCGCGGTCTTTACCGAAAGCGGGGATCCAGTTGATGTCTTTGGCGACCTTGATGATGCGATCGCGCCAGTTCATGTTGATGTACCATTCGTCGACCATGCGGAAGACGAGTTCTTCGCCGGTTCGCCAGCAGTGCGGATAGACGTGGGGATAGAGTTCCTGGGCGATGAGGATGTTCTTTTCTTTGAGGGCTTTGACGACGGCCTGACGCGTATCATCTTTTGTAGCGTTCATGCCGGTGAGGAAGCCGAATTTGGGGAGGAAGCAGGCGGCTTCATCAAGCGGAGCGAGCTGAGGCAGGCCGAGTTTAACGCCGAGGACGTGGTCGACATCACCGCAGCCCGGGGCGATATGAACGATACCGGTACCTTCGCCGATGGTAACGACGGCGCCGCCGCGTTCGTCGCGACCGCCATCGATAACGCGGTGCGCTTCGACAGCGGATTCGGCGATTTTTTCGTCGGTGAAGGGATAGCCGCCCTTGACGTTCTGGGCTTCGAGTTCATCGAAAGGCCCGCGATAGCGAAGGCCGACGAGGTCTGCGCCCTTGACGGTGCCGACGACTTCGTAACCGCCGCGTTCTTTAAAGATCTGATCGAGCGTTTTGAGCTTGGGCACGCCGTCGATCCAGTTTTCTTTATATTGTTTTTCGAGGCGCTGGAACTTGAGGTTTTCTGCGGCAAAGATATAAATTTCGCCGTCCTGGTTCGAGCGAATTTTGATGTAATCGAGGTCGGCGTTGACGGCGGCGGCGATGTTGCAGCTCAAGGTCCACGGCGTCGTGGTCCATGCGACGAGGTTTTCGCCTTCGTGGCCCGGATCGATCAAGGGGAATTTGACGAAGAGCGAAAGCGACGCGATGTATTTACGGCCTTCGATGACTTCCATCTGCGAGTATGCGGAGCCGGAGCGACCCGACCACGGCATGACGTCGTGACCGCGATAAATCAGGCCTTTTTCGTGGCATTTCTTCAAGAACGACCAGATCGTGTAGTTATTTTCTTCGCTCATGGTGAAGTAGGAATTATCCCAATCCATCCAGTAGCCAAGGCGAATTGACTGATCGGTGATGCGCTTGGCGCATTTGTTGACGCGGTCTTTGCAGTCCTGAACGAACTTATCGACGCCGTATTCGCGAATCTCGTTTTTGCTGGCGAAGCCGTGTTCTTTCTCGACTTCGACTTCGACCCAGAGTCCCTGGCAGTCAAAGCCGTTCTGATAGCGGAGTTCGCAGCCGTTCATGGCGTGATAGCGCTGAAGGGCGTCTTTCAGCGAGCGGCCCCATGCGTGGTGAACGCCCATGGGGTTATTGGCGGTCATCGGGCCATCGAGGAATGACCATTTTTTGCCGCCTTTATTGCGGGCGCGCAGTTTGTTAAAGATGTCGGCATTTTTCCAGAAATCGAGGATTTCGTGTTCGTTCTTGACGATGTCAACCCAGGTTTCGACCTTGTTGTACGTGGCGTTTTTCTTCATGATGATCCTTATGATAAATCCCCCCTATATCGTCATTTATCCCATAAATCCCAGAAGCAGCGTAGCATGCTACGCTGCTACATAGGCATGGGAATGCGGTGATCGATATCCGAGGGCATGCGATAATCGATATCCGGCCGAATTTTTATCGGCCGCAAATAAGCGTTCTAATTTACGCGATTTTGCCGCGAATTTTAACCCCATATTTTCGGGATTTTTTGGGGATTTTGGGGGCGCGCCTATCTGCGATACGGCGCGCAATGTAGCGACGTTGTACACAACGTCGCTACATTGATCGGGCTATTTGCGGTCGGCAATGTGGAGACGCAAAATTTTGCGTTTCCACGGGCCGCCGCAAATACGCCTCGCGGGCGCACCGCGCCTTGATTTTATCGAGGCATTGTACACAACTCCTCGACCACATTTTTTTTGAAAAACGGCGTTTTTCATCTTGATAGAAGGCTTTTTTTATGAGATAATACCTTTTATGCGGTGCAAAGGGCTAAATTTTAGGAGTTAATCGTGGGTGAATTTCCAATAGAAATCTTTGATACGCTCGGTTATTACGTCTATCGTCTTATCGATCCACGCAATAACAAAACATTTTATGTTGGTAAAGGTTGTAAAAATCGGGTTTTTGCACATGTCAATAACGAACTCAAATTTACAGAAAACGACGATGATAATGAATCTATTGAAGACGAAATTTCTGCAAAAATGCAGACAATTCGCGACATTCGCAATGCAGGTATATAACAACAGGTTGCCAGCTATTATCGGCGATTACCGGTGGTACCAATACGAACAGCACTAAGACTGCCGCAAACAGCACTAAGACTGCCGCAAACAGCAGTCAGGCAAACAGCAGTCAGGCAGCCGCAAACAATTTAGATGCCGAAGTGGCGGATGCCATACAAAAATGCAAAGCAGACAAAGATTGTAAAAGTCCTATTTGTTATACCAAAAATGCAGAAGTTGCAGGAATCCTTAACCAAGAGAAGAGTCATGAAATCACTCATAGCACCGATTTAGACGACGCGTTGTGCGCTGTAAATAATGGCGTTTTAGGATACTTTGAACTTCTTCTCAATTCAAAAAACAAGAACCTCCGCTCCCAAGCATGGTGGAAAAATGATGCTGATATGCTCTTAATATATAAAAGCGCGATACTTAATAATCAATTTAATATACATAAAGAGCTCCGCGAGTTAAGCGCCTATGAAAGTAACGCAACTCGCTATTATTTCCGCAAATATGCGCCTTGTGACAAAGAGGCCATTATTCATGAAGCTGCATACTATGGTTCTTCTGAATTACTAAAAAAAGCATTGCTGATGGGATTGACGTTAACAAAAGTGAAAAGTGTTATATAGATTTAGATAATAAATCTTCGAATATAGTTTTGAGTTTTCCTCACTATATAGAACTCACGCCAATTCAGATTGCAGCAATTATGGGACATGGTAAAATCATTGAGGAACTCATCGCTGCGGGTGCTGACATTAATAGTACAGGAATTCTATCTAACGGATCAGCATTTGGCATCGGCAACGATTATGCAATCGCGCTAACACCAATAAAATTAGCTGCTGCAATGAATAATCGTGTTGATGCAGTTAAAGCCCTGATTGCCGCGGGGGCTGATTTCGATAACAAAACACATAAACCTAAATATGGAGATGATAATAATAAAGGCAAATACACACCTGTTTATCTCGCAGTGGTTAATGGACATACAGATCTAGCGAATGAACTGCGTTCGTATGTTAACTCTGACATCACAGATGAAACACCTGTAGAAAAGCAAGTGAGTAATTATTACAACCAAGTAAATGCTTGTGTTCAAAAGTTTATTCCAAAACGTGAAGACGTTGAAAGCAAGATTCTTGATCAGATGTTAAAAAATTCGAATCAGGATGCAGATCGCATCAAAAAAACTCAAGATTATATAGAGAGTGTTCAAAAACAATATGCCGAGGTTATGGAGGATTTTTATGATCATAAAGCAAAACTTACAGATGGTTGTGCGCACATATATATAGAATATTATAAAGAGTCCGTTCAGTTACCCATTATTTACGACTATTGCAATGGCGCAGGTGTTGCAACTAAAGCACTTATTGATTCTGCATCTGCTACACCTGAATCAATTATGAATGCATGGGCCGGGAAAAGCTGTCTCGGTAGTTTCAGAATTTATAAAGAAGATTATGTATCTTCTAAAGACTATTTCATGCAAAGATTACAGAAAGATATGAATGATAACGCTGCAGAAGCCGCAAAAATTCGAAAACAAAATGCGCAGCAAAGAGCGGAAGCAAACAGACGACTCATTTACTATTACTCACCACGAGGAAAATGCGAAACGCGCTGTAACAACGAATATACAAAGAATTCGGACATGTGGAATGCTTGCATGAGCATATGCAAGGATATGCGCTCCGATTATATGGAATAACCCCTAAATATCATCATAAAATGGTGCGGCGGCGTATCGGCATCGCCGATAGCCGCCGCGCGTCCGCCGTATTGCCAACGGCAATAGGCGGCGCCCTAATCCATTCTTACAGAATCCACTACATAGGCCCGATTTTTCCACCAAATCTCAACTCAATAGCCATTTCCAAACGGGCATGACTTCGATGATACCAACGTCTGTCTGAATTGTTTCTTCTTCATCGTAAGTCAATATTGTCATTCTCTTACACGACAAGACTTTTTGAAGTTTGACAAGTGCATTCAATTCTCGCCGACGAGTTTCTGGGTCACACAATGTCATCGTCACCTGAATGGCCCATTGTTCTTCTGGAATATAGAAGTCTACTTCGATATTGTGATGGTAGAAATAAACGCTATTTTCATGTCCATAAATATGGATAAGTCTAATGGCAACGAGATTTTCCAACAACGCAGAATCCGCATCCAACGTAAGCAAAGACAAAATACCATTGTCGATATAATAATATTTTGGATTACTTTCCCGTTCAGCAAGCGATGATGCGATATTGGTGATGCGCAGAATAAGCCATGCGTTAATACAGTAATCAACATATTTAGAAACCGATGTAACGCTTAATTTACATCCAGAAGATGCCGTAATGGCCGAAATCCGATTATACGAAATCGGCTGTCCAACACTCTCTGCAAGTTTTTTTAGCATCATTTTTAGGCCAAGTGTATTAGAAATATTATTACGTGCAGCAATATCCCCCAAATAGATCTTCTGATATGCACTTAAAAGATAATTTTTTTTGGCCAACATTGTTGCTGCTTCAGGAAAACCACCGTGACGGAAGTATGTTTCAAACGTCCGAAGCAATGCAGAACGTCGAATCGTCGAAAGTGCATCCAGATCCTCGTAATGACAACCACATGCATCACAAAACTCGCTGAACTGAAAAGGATATATTTCCTTTACCAGAAAACGTCCGCCCAACGTCGAATATATTTCATTGGACAACATCTGTGCATTACTGCCAGTAACATAGACGCGATATTTCTGATCAGCTAGCCGACGTACAAACTTTTCCCAGCCCACAACATTCTGAATTTCATCAAGAAACAGCGTCGGACGCTTCTCATAACGTTCAAAGTGGGCTTCCAGAATTAGGTTAAGATCGTCGGATTGCATTCCAATCAGTCGTTCGTCCTCAAAATTGACATACAACATCTGACTCCAGTCATCCCCCTTTCGTAGGCATTCCTGAATTTTTTGATACATCATAAACGATTTGCCCGAACGTCTTACTCCGACGAGAACATAATTCGCATCTTCGTTAATTCGATCCAGTCGCGGCAAAACCTGATAACCGGGGATTTCTTCCTGATTTTCTTGCATGACACGTTTTATTATGCGTTTGTCCATCATGATACTATGCCTTTACGCCCAAAATATCATCCAACCGATTGGATAAACTTTCCCCAAAGTATCCAATTGATTGAACAAAACTCTGCTACCTTTATCCAATTGATTGGATAAAATCAATTTAAAATCAAAAGGGACTCGCCTATTCGCGTCGCGAATACGGCGCGTAGCATGCAACGCAGCCACGGTGGACGCGAGATAGCCGATGGGCGCGTAAATTCACCAGCTCAACCGCATTCTTCATCATGGGATTACTACGTAAGCCGGTTGCATTGGTTCTACCTCGCAGATTTTAGCAATCTCTTAACAAGAGCCTGCACTAATCGAGCAACATCGGAATATCCTCATGCATCGTAGCCCAAACTACATCTAAATCGATCGCACCATAATTGTGCACATAAAAGTTTCGAGTGTCTTTTATCGCACGCCAGGGAATGAGAGGAGACTTCTGTTTTGTTTCTTCAGAAAGCAATGACGCAAGCTCACCAATTTGAACGATACACATACAACAGGCATCCTGAAACATGTAATCATTTTTAAATGCATCAAAATTATCCTGATTTCTTTCGAGATTATTCTTTATACGTTCGCAGAAATTAATCATTTTCTCCAAAACAATTCTATCCCGCGTTGCCATAAATCATTACCTCATCCGCTAAAATCATCTGTAAAAATTCTCGATCTGACGCCTCTGTCGTGACGAGATCCACAGGAATTTTCAACAAATCTTCGATGACCAGCCGAAAACTACTCAACTGAAACAGTGTACGAAGATTCCCTTTTTCAATGATGATATCAAGATCACTGTTATCATTCGCAGTGCCTTTAGAATACGAGCCAAAAACAGACACTTTTTGCACACCAAACTGCTTTGCGATCGGCGCAATCAACGATTTTAGCTCAGCTAACGAGTAACACATCTCAACCTCCACCTAAAGATCCCCCATTTATTATGCATAAAAGCCACCCTAATCGCAATAGTGATTCAGTTCGGCAGAACGGCTACACCAACATTGATCGACAAAACCGCTGTTCTGCTGAAATAACCGGGATGTGATTGCCTTCGTAATTGAATACACGCAAATTCGCCGCATCGCATAGGATGGGCGCGCAACAATACACCACGCAACGTAATAATATTATCACACAAAATATTATTATTACACAAACGGCGATCGACAAAACCACTGTTCTGATGAAATGACTGGGATGTGATAGCCTTCGTAATCGAGTTGATCTGGCGTCCGCCCGCCGTATTGCCCGTATATCCGTGTCGCGACAAGGCTCTACGGGCAACACAGCTCACAATGACAGCTTACTGACCTCTACATCTCCTCAATCGCAACTTCGCACGTCTTCTTACAAAACCCCACACCGACGGCATAGATCGTTTTATAGCCCTCTTTGTGAATGACTTCGGCATATTTATTGGTGCGAACTTGTTGTAGGGCAATTTCAGGTAATTTCTTGAGCTGATCTTTATCGTTACACCATTTGAATTCAAAGACGACGGCTCGATCCTCGCGCATGTCACGCAATACGATATCCGTGCGACCATTGCCCTCTTCGCGGTTTGATTTGATTTCGTATTGATACAAATTCGATAAAATACCGAGCATCATGCCATGGTAGAACATTTCCTGCGTATCATAATAACTCACCATGACGGCTAATATGTTATTAACAAATCGTTTTATATAATCGGCATTTTTATCCCAAATCGATTGATAGAATGCAGAAAGATCCTGCTTTTTAATGGCATAACTAAATGCCAATCGAAGATATTGCGGAAATATTGCATGTATTTCTTTATTGACGAGCCTAATTTCATGAATCCAATCATCACCAATCTGTCGACGTGAAAGACTTTTAACGTATCCCGTAAAATAGAGCAGTGTCCAAATATTTTCTGCATACGAATCCATGTCGCGATAGGTCATCGCCTCATGAATCGGTTTATAGATCGATTGGCCTTTTAATAGCATTTCAATATCATCGCAACATTCCGGATGTTCGACGACCATATCGCGAATGACATCATTACTGCTCGAATTCGTCCAGTAGCAGCGCGGTGCATTTTTAGCACCGATACTGAGTTCACCGACGCATTGTACAAGGCTGAATGGATTATAAACATGAGTATTGCCAAATAAATAGCTATCATACCATTCACGAACCTCGTCATAGCGATTGCCCAAATGATAATAATTGAGCATTTCCAAGACTTCGTCTTTGGTAAACCCGAAGTATTCCTGCCCCATTTCACGTTCAATGGAGAAAACGTCGAGATTATTAAATCCAGTAAAAATAGATTCTTTCGAAATGCGCATACAGCCAGTCAATACGGCTTTTTCAAAACAGGAATTCGTTTTAAGCCCATTGCCGAACAGCGAACGAATGAACGAAACCATTTCTTCATAATAACCGTAATGATAAGCCGACTGTAACGGAACATCGTATTCATCGATGAGAATATAGGGTTTGACGTCAGTTGACAGAGTGACCCATGATGAAACGAGCTGAAGAGAATCCTCACACAGTTCCTGAGAACTCTTCATCCCGATCAGTTCCTGAAGTGACTCATCAAGCGCCTTCTCATCCTGTTTGAGCGCACGAGCGAGCGCTTTAATACAATTTGACATGGCGCGTCTGAATTTATTCAGGCTCTCTTCAAATGTAGGTTTACAGCACTCCTTGAGCGACATAAATATGACCGGCGATTTGCCCATGCGCGACACGATGTCTTCGCCGCAATCCATAATCTTTCGCCCCTCAAAATACGGGCGAGGATCGAACGGCCTACCGAGGTAATCGTGGTAACTGATGAATGTATGAAATGCCGTGAGCGACAGGGTTTTACCGAATCGCCGTGGACGCGTATAGAGCTGTACTCTACTCGGAGTTTCCAGCACATGCGCGATAAACATCGTCTTATCGACGTAATACGCGTTGTTGTCTTTGAATTCGGTGTAAAAATCAACCAACGCGCCCGGTTTTAATAAGTTTTTATTCATCATCACCATTCCTCATTCTGTTGCTGTAGCCTTTTTTCAACACAGCGACCGCGCTCATCATAACATATCATCACTGGAATATACTTCATCTATTTTATGCGTGCCGCGTGTCCGCCGTATTGTGAAGCAATAGGCGACGCCCATATTAAATAAATCTTTCAGTACGCACCTACTCTTCATCATGGGATGGCGGCCTATTACTGATATTTTTTAGGAGAGGTGAGATGGACATTGAAATCTACAATGCTGAAATGGTATATAGAGTGCTTCAGTGATTAGGAGAAGAAAACTATTTATGAAACGCATCTCACATCAAATATTTACCAAGGATAAACAGGTGAATTTAACCATAGTCATAAATAAGTGTGTCATATTTTTTGGGTTATTCCTTACAACTTTCTCAATTTCTGGTTGTTTGTTGTCTTCAACATTAGAAGAAATACAAGCTTCAAAGACAGATGAAGCTAAAGAGAATGTTAAAAGCCTTGGTGATGGCGCAAAAGCATTCTTTGATGTAAAAAAGGAATACCCAATTGCTTTGACGCCGGTATTTGTCGGTCCAGAAAATCCTGAACCGATGATGAAGAATCCACCGGATCCTTCTGTTTTTAATGAAAGCCCTTGGAAAGATTTACGTTTTACAATTAAAAGCCCGTTTTTTTTACACTTATTCATATATTTCAGATGGGAAACGATTTGCTGTTAAAGCTTATGCAAGTCTGCGTAAAAAATGTGATTCTGCTTTTTATCTCTATGGTGACGAATCAGGCAACATCTCTGCTGTTGAAGAACAAAACACTGGCTGTGCTCCCGCCTCGCTCCATTAAGCAATCGAACGTTTTTGGCTAACTGCAGTGCTCGAAGCATTACCCCGTTTGGATACAAAACCTTCCCGAGGCGTATTGAGCGTCCCATCCGTGTAGCTGCGTTGCATGCGACATAGACACGTGGACGCGAGATAGCCGAGGGGCGGCGGCGTATGAAATAGCCCGCCGCGCGTGGGCGTATGGCAAAGCCATAGCCCGCGCTCCGATATACATACAATTTTCTTGCAATTATTTATTATTTGCGCCAGCATCTTTCAGTAGTTGAATGATGCGATCATCTTTCGAAAAGCTCATTTAATAAATGATATAAGGATCTGGGGATGGTTTCTCTATTTTATAAGGCATAATATATGAACGTCGTATCAGAGAATCAACATAATTGTAACAACGTCTTTGAACCTGTTGGGTGGACAATTCACGAAAGTTGGGCAAATTTCGCAAGAGAACATGCAGAAACATTCAATGATATTTATGAAAAGATAAAAGCCGATAATTTCTATCCGTCAGCTGGAAACGTACTCCGCTTTATGGAGTGCGATATAACAAAAATTTAGTGTGTAATTGTTGGCATGGATCCCTATTACACAAACACCAATGGGATCCCAAATGCTACCGGGCGATCCTTTGAATCTCAAAATATTAATCGATGGGATGAACCTACCCGAAACAAATCTTTGCAAAATATATTAAAAGCTCTTTATAATAGTAAACATTCTGATGCAAAAAGAACACTGAAAGAAATTCGTGATGAAATTAAGCAGGAGAAATTTTACATAGAAAACGATATCCACAAATGGTTTGATGATTCTGTTAATAATGGTGTCATGTGGTTAAATGCAGCGTTAACCGTAAAAGAAAACTCACCAGGCTCTCATATGGATTATTGGACTACATTTATGGAAGACTTAATCAAATATATTCAAAAGCAGAATCACAATGTTGCATGGTGTTTATGGGGAAAGAAAGCTCAAAACAGGTTCAAATCATTTAAAGTAGATGACAGATGTAAACTTCTTCAAACGGTTCATCCAAGAAATATCTCTTTTACTAAAGAAGGCAACCCCTTCAACGATGCTAAACTCGCTGGTATTAACTTTCTTCTCGAAAATTAAACCGCATTCTCCACATTTCGATTATTCACAATAATACTATGCCCTCTGTACACATCGAATTTGACAAATATGATTCTTCAAATGGCATTCAATATGGCCAAATTCAAGGAAATTCAACTCTATTATATATCAAAGTCGGCGCTGGTGGCACCATACTCGGATACAACAACAAGTATATCAAAATGGCGATAGACGCGAATCGTCGCTATGGTTGTTCTGTACTCGTTGCATCCAACCCGGATAATATTTTGGAAAGATGTTCTTTGAATTATGATATGGAGTTCATTCATAATCACATTGATCAATGCGATATAAAGATTCTTGGAATGGGCATCTCAAAGGGAGGACTCATGTTTTTGCAACACGCCTGGCGATATACCGATATAACAAACGTGCTCGTCCTCAATGCACCTTTAATGATCAATACAGGACGCATGCTCAAAGGCATTGCAAACGCAAATTGCCATTTCACCTGTCTGTATGGCTCGCTTGATCCATCATTTCCATATGTTGGCTTGCTCGAGGCATATAAAAATGTAAAGCTAATTCGAATACAAGGTGCAAATCATCACTTTTCAGAACACAGTGAAACCTTTCAGAATTCTATCAATTATCTATTCGAGTCTATATAGCACCAAGGCTACAACGAAAAATTCGTTCAAATATCAGCCAATAACCACCATACATTACCTCAACAGTGAATTTCCAGGCCATTGTTCTGGAACACGTCGTAACACATACAACGCCACGATGAATGCGAAATAGCCTCGATGCGGTGGCTAATTGACCGAACGTAGAGGCGCGTCCGCCGTATTGCCGCAGGCAAAAAAGTGGATCAAAAAACTCTTGAAATCAAAGTTGAATCATCTATACTAAACACGGTGTTTAGCTAAATATAAGATTTTGTATTTAGCTCGGTTATTTTGTCCATATTGCGAACCGGAAAATCGCTAAAAAGGAGACCATTAATGTCTATTCTTACATCCGAAATGATTCAGCCTTCGATTGAATTCTTTGAAACAGAACTTGATTGTTCGGGAGATGCGTCACACGCAATCACGCTTGAATTCACCGATGACGGGCTAAACAACGCCGAGATGGCTCTACTCAAAGAACGTTCTGAAGCTCGTATGCGTACGCAAAAAAGAGATCAAGCAGACGATTATAGACCGACTGGAGGCAAAACAGCTCGACAGACAACAACTTGCTAAGTTTGCGGGTGAAATTCTTCATGCAACCAATTTTACGAAAATATTTAAGAAGCACATTGATCCGTTTCTTGAAACCGGATTTTGTGACTCAAAAGAATTGCGTCTTGCATTACTAGAACGACTCGAACTCTTAGAATCTGATATTACAATCAAAACACCTGAAATTTCTGCACTGAATGCAGAAAGAAGAAAGTTACAGTCTATTCAAACCGATGTGTTTTTAAGTCATTTTGCGCTTATTTGGGCGAATCGTGAGGGAATTTGTGCGACCCCTGAGTTATCTAATATAACATTTAATGGATTAGGCGGTGGGTTAGCCTATACAGGACCTTTAAATGTTACGCTTGGTCAGCTTTTAAATTTATACAATCAAGGACTGCTTCGTTTTGGGCAATGTGAAAACTGTCAGTGTTCCTATTTTATCTATTGGTTTAGCGGAAGTCCATTAAGTGGATGTGGTCAATATTCGGCATTCTGTCCCATGTGTCACAAAACAAAGTATATTTATCCCTATGATGTTTCTGGGTGCTCATGGCGCTATTTTTGTAAATACGATCTTCCGTTTAAAAAAGAACCAACGCATTGGACGGTGACGACACTTGTACACGCACTTGCGCGTCATAGAACAATAACCACATAACATCTCAATGGAATCACCGTGTTCTTTTTTGAGCGAGTTTAATAGATTACTGCATGCCGTATTGAGCACAGCGAAATAGGCATGCACAAAAGGGCGTATCGGCAAGCCTGCGCAGCCGATAGCCCGCCACGCCCATCCCACAAACAACCCTCGATAATTGAGCAAACAAACCTTTGGTAGTATAACTATAATCTTTATATGAAAACATTTTAAATGTTTTCATATCGCATATAGGTGTTTTTACACAACACTTTCATCTTGCTATGACGAGGATTATGGGTAAATTATTCGTAAATATTGCTGTTGCCTTATTATTTATGGGATGTGTGAGCAATACAATCATAATAGATAATGACGAAAATCAAGTCATAACAAGCCCTAATTTGATTGAGCAAGTACAAAACAACTCTCAAACTCAGAATATGGATCATACAACATGCCCATCTGAAGATGCCTGTCCTACCCACAAAGAAGCTAACAATAGCGAGCATATTCTTGGAATTGAAGATGAGATCATTCAACAAACCGATCCCGACCAAGCATTAGAAGATCCTGAACAGGAGATCTATGCATTAGAAGCCAACTCAGTAGCCGAAACAGAGTTAGACGACTATGCCACCGAACAACAATATGCCGAATCAGCGCAATCATATGCCGACAAAGTGATCTACCTCACTTTTGACGATGGGCCATCCAGCAACACGCCTAAGGTGCTCGACATTCTTCGAGAAGAAAACGTAAAAGCAACATTTTTTGTAACAGGCCACCACAAAAACTTCGTACACCTGATTAAGCGAGAGTTTGAGGAAGGACATACTATCGGAGCACACACGTTCAGTCACAAATACGAAATCTATACTTCTCAAGAAACCTATTTCAATGACCTTGAAAGGCTCCAAAAAGTTATAGAAAAATATACAGGCAGCCGCACGAATTTGATCCGACTCCCTGGAGGTAGTTCCAATACGATCCACCTTCGCTATTCTAATGATCCCAATTTTATGAACAATCTTTGCAAAGAGCTTCGCCATCGTGGTTATCAGTACATAGATTGGAATCTCTCCGCTAAAGATGCCAGCAGCGGCTATATTCATACATCCACTATTGTCGAGAAAGCATGTCGTGGCAACAAGAAAAGCATTTGTCTACTCATGCACGACTCCTTTGGCAAAGAGACAACTGTCGAGGCGCTGCCAACTATCATTCAGCACTATAAGCAAGAAGGGTACCGCTTTGGCACACTCGACGTAAGCTCATCGGGTTATCATCATAACAATTATACGCCCAAGCGCTAATGTATAATATATTCGCCAACGATCCAGTAACCGTACACGCTAACGATCCAGTACGCAAATCACATCATACAAAACAGGCATTGAATATACTAAAGCTGAGTATGGTATCCTTGCTGTTCTACACAGATTTTCATTAACAGCAACGAAATGCGCTCGTTATAGAATTTTAAACTTTTCTTATTCTCATTCTGTCCTGCGGACAGCCCAAAGGGGCTGTCGTATCGCGAACGCCCCTTTGGAATCCCCACGCTCTTTTATCGCGCATAAAATACGCACCCATGCACTAAACTATTAAAGAATTGATTGGTTACCATATTTAGTGATTAATCATTCATTAATACGCACAGCATCATTAACCCCTTATTTTAAGCCAAGTTCTATTTATAAAAAGCTGCATTTTTTCTGTCTTGACAGCGTAAGTTTTATTTTTTATGAGCAAATATCTTTTATGCGCTGTAAGCATAAAAGAATAGATCAATCTGGCTTTTTTCGACAATAGGTGTGTATCATGGCAGGATTTGAGACAAAAACGAAAGTAATTGCCGCGTGAAGAAGTTCAATTCATTATTTCAGAATACCAGCGACCCTACGCATGGAATCTAGATCAATGTGCTCAGCTCTGGAATGACATCTCTGATGGTTTTTTAGTGCATAATCTCAATTCCTATTTTTTAGGTACAGTCGTTACCATCGGAGTACCCAATAAAAAAGAAATCGAAATCATCGATGGTCAGCAAACTCGGAAATTTGATGTTGCTCGAACATTTAATCAACATTCAAGTTAAAAGTAAAAGATTATCAAACAAACGCAAAGGTTATAACGAGTCAAAGTTAGAAGAGGTCAAGCAATTTATTGAAAGTACCCCTAACAAACAAGAGTGGACCGAAGAAGACATTCAACGCCGCACAGAAACTATTGCAAGCGAACTCACGAAATACTTCACAGATTGTTTTAACACACTTTAGATCATAACCGTCACAGACGCCATCAGCGATACTTAGCGACGCATGCCGAGGTGTATCGACGTAAGGAGATAACCTCGGTGGCCTGTCCGTATGCGCCAAAGCGCATAGGACGGCCTATACAATATTCAATTATTCGATTGTTTTTAACTATTTTTTGCAAGAGGAATTATCATGAGTATAGAAAAACGCTTTATCGACATTCACAACATTTCCAACTACACAACTGATGAACTCCAACAGCTTATTGATTAAGGTGCGGATGTCAATGCTAAAGATGACGAAGGAAAAACGCCTCTACATTATTGCAACAACGAAAACGTAGCTAAACTACTCATCGACGCCGGTGCAGATGTTAATGCTAAAGATAATATCGGAAGGACGCCTCTACTTAGGTGCTACAACAACGAAAACGTAGCTAAACTACTCATCGACGCCGGTGCAGATGTTAATGCTAAAGATGATGACGGAATTTCGCTTCTATATTATTGCGATAACGAAAACGTCCTAAAACTACTCATCGACGCTGGCGCAGATGTTAATACTAAAGATTATTTCGGAGGGACGCCTCTATTTGAGTGCTGCTACAACTCAAACATGGCTAGACTACTCATTGAGGCCGGTGCAGATGTTAATGCTAAAAATAACAAAGGAGTAACGCCTCTACATAAATCTATTTTTTGGAAAAGAGAGGATTATATAAAACTACTCATCGATGCTGGTGCGGATCTAAATGCGAAAGATGACGAAGTAAAAATGCCTCTACATGAATCTATTAGATGTGAGTATGATGTTGCCACAAAACTACTCATTGATGCTGGCGCGGATGTCAATGCTAAAGATGACGATGGAAAAACGCCTCTACATCTTTGCGACACTGAAAGCGTAGCTGAACTACTCATCGATGCTGGCGCGGATCTAATGCGAAAGACAATTACGGGAAGACGCCGCTAGACGTGTGCCCCTCCTACATAAAACGAATGATCCGGAAGGCAATGCGTCAACTCGAGAATGCGACTAAAAAAGACGAAAACGCAGAGAAAGAAGTAGAAAAAGCTTCTAAACAAGAGGCTCCAAGGCGTCATGAAACTGGCATATTGTAAATAACATTCATTCGCGTCGGAAGAAATCATAAATAACGGCGGCGTATTGAGCGTCAGCGAGAAGCCGCCGAGCGGCGGCGTATTTCCCCTGTTGAGGCGTTGTGCACAACGCCTCGACAGGGGAATAGCCAGCCGCGCGTCTGCCGTATCGACGATAGGAGATAGGCGGCACCCAAAAAAAACACGAAAAAAATGAAAAAATAAATGTTTGCAAAAATATTATATTACTCATTTTTACTAAATAGTACATCAACATATCAATCATCTAAGCTATAAAGGAAAATTGCTGATGATGTTTCTTAAACAAGAGAACACGATTAGTGATATCAAAACACCTGGTATTGGGGCGGTAGGAATACGATCACTCAAGGCGATGATCGATTCGTGTATCGATCGCTGTACATATATTGCAATCGATAAAAACGAGGATAACCTTCAAGATATTCATGTGGATACCAAATTGATCCTGGATGGAGATAAATGGGATAATATAAATCAGCATGTGATCGAGAGCGATATTTTAGCTTTATTAGATGGAGCAGAACTGATTCAGATCGTTGTGAGTGAGATGGACCGTAATGCCATAAAACTTGCGACTAAAGTGGCCGTGCTTGCGCAAAAAATCAAGGAGGCTTTTTGTATTGTTTACCTTGTTCGTCGTGAAGACGTTTCTATTGAACCCAATTTGGAAACGTTAAATACATTTCGTTCTGCCGTGCATAACGTCATTGAGGTCGTCGATGAGAATTCAACAAGTCTTTCAGATGCATCAGACGTTCGTTGTGTCGATGTTGCAATGAGTATCATGGATTTACTCTATGGCACTGGCTTTGTTCATCTTGACATGACAGATCTTAAATTCGTTATGAATACAGAAGGTCAGAAAATCGTTGCCACCGGTTATGCTGAAGGCGAAAATAGAGCCAAAGACGCTATTTTGAACGCACTTCAAACAAAGACAAAAGAAAGTTCTTTCAAGAACGCTTGCTATATTGTGCTTCATTACACGACGGATGAAACAGTAACACTTGACGAGATAAGTGCTGGATCTACGGTCTTGGAAGACTATGTCGGCGATAATGTAAGTATCATTTGGGGACAGACTTTTAACCACGAGAAAAATGATCAGAGCGTTAAAGTGACACTGATTGCAACGGGAATTCCGAGGGGATGAATATAATTAATCGTTAATAATTATATAGATCCGGCTATCGGCTGCCGCCGATACGCGGGCTTTCTCTTATTCCCGCTCAAAACGCTCTATCACGCAATCATGAGCCTTGCGTTTATTATAATTTATCCCAACCAAAACGACCTCCCCATAAAAGTCTTTGAGCCGATCAGGATATTGATTATTATGAATTTGATCAATCGCCGCACTGACGTCCTGCTTAAATTTGAGTTCAATAACGACTGCAGGATTTATCGTTTTTGGCTTAGGCAATAATACAATATCGGCAAAACCTTTACCAGAGGGCATCTCGCGAACAATCATATATTGATTTTCTATAGAAATGCATAAAACAGAAATAACGCAAGCAAGCGCATTTTCATTATTATATCGTATGATCGACGTCATATTTTGATGCGTTTCTTCGACCATACGCGCAACAATCTCGCTATCTTCACTTAAAACAGCATTGATAAATCGCTGCGAACGCTGCCACGGTTTAATCGCATCGGGCCAGGAGCAGACACGCAGTGCATCCCTAAAGGCAATGCGGACTTCCTCGTTTGGAATAAAAACCTCGCTGGTTTCGGCGTCATAGCCGAGGTATCCGATGTGGATCAGGCAGGTAAATGCATCGTCTTTACATTTGGGCTTAGTAAAGGAATTGTCATAAGACGTCGTGTTAACGGGCACGCGACCGCCTGCAATGAGACATTGAATGTCAGCATAAATGCCGTCTAAATCGGCATTGATAAAATCGAGCAGCGATTCAAACGAGGCGGTTGCAGTCCAATAACTGCCAAAACGATGTCGTTTCATACAATTGCAAATGGAATTTGGATTATAGACATGTTCAATATCGATAAATTTATAACCATCATACCATTGAGCAGCTTGCTGTTTATCCATTTGGTAGCGCTCGCAGAGTTCGTCAATTTCATTTTCATTAAAACCAACATACGGAGCGAGTTCATCAGGATTTATCATCGTATATTCTTTAAAATTATTGAGCGATGACTGCGTTTTATACTTTCTAACGGGCAAAATGCCAGTGACGTATGCGAGTGCTAAATATCCATTAGATTTATCCTGTTTGAACATATCGCGCAAAAAGTGAATCCACTCTGTTTGTGTCACGGTATCATCGGAATAATTTCTAAAAATGGCATCCCATTCATCGATAATAATGACGAATTTTTCACCAGTTTTATCATTGATGGTAACGAGCATGTCCGGTAATGATAAATTATTGAGTGGCAGTTTTGGCCAAGCACTACGAAGCTCAGCCCTAATCTCTTTTTCTATGCGATCGATAAAGGTCTTATGATTTTCACTTCGCTGCAAAAACGACTGCACATCGAATCGAATCACATTGTATTGATTGATATGCTTCTCAAACGAAGGATCCTTTGCAATCTCGAACGGCGCAAACATCGCGCGTGAATCGCACGTTTTGCAATAGTAAGCCTCAAGCATCTGCGCCGCAATCGACTTGCCAAAACGACGCGCTCGACTCACACAAGCATATCGATCCAACGAACTGAGCCATCGATTCGTGTATTTGATCAATCCCGTTTTATCGATATAGATTTCCGAGTCAATAACCTGTTGAAAATATTCATTTCCGTGATTGAGATATTGCCCCATGATAAGCCTCCTATCGCGCGATAACAACCAAACGCCACGCAAAATTAGCATAGAACCTGATGGATGGCGAGTGCTTTGGGGGCTGGGCTACTCCTGCGTCGATACGCGGCGCTTTTTTTCTAATTTTTTAGCAGAATGACACATTTGTCTTGACGACGTAAGTTTTTTTTTTATGAGAAAATATCCTTTATACCTAATAAAGGACACATGTTTTCCATATGGAATGTAGCGTTAGAAAATTAATGCAAGGAGTTTATTATGGCGCAGACAATTTTGGGATCAAAAGCAAATGACATAGTTCTTAAAAAATCCGGATTTGTACTTGATGATGGTGAAATCCTTGAGCTTGCTATTGAAGCAGAATTATGGGCGGGTAGTTCAAATCCGATTGACCGTTTTTTGGGTGCGT
Source organism: Myxococcota bacterium (assembly GCA_045599585.1). Taxonomy (GTDB): domain Bacteria; phylum Myxococcota_A; class Bradymonadia; order UBA4248; family UBA4248; genus RGIG464. The sequence goes on along the minus strand of JAZRWH010000155.1, from coordinate 1,577 downwards.
GTGCTAGACTTTGGAGTTTGCTTTTTGGCACCAAAAAAGAAGGATTCATTATCATTACCAACAAACGCGTTGTTGAAATCTCAAAGCAAAAAGCCTGTTGGGTTTTTAATACCGGAAAAGAAGTCAAAACTCTCATGCCTAGTGGTATCTTTGAAGTTGGTTATACAGCTCAGGGCACATTCTGTGGCTGTTTTTGCCAAGCCTATCATCTCTATTATGAAGGACATACGCAGACAACTTCTATCTTATTGAAAGGCGCCAATGAGCAAGATGCTGCAACGATGGCTAGCACACTTTATGAAATATTAATAAAACCATCAAAATCTAAAAAGCAAGAAGCAGACGCCTAATCGTTGCCTGTTCTATTTAATGCTTTTTCCTCTTCAGTATTTCTGTGAAGGAAAATTACACATTTGATCGAAAATGAACATTTAGGCTTTCACTCAAATGGGTATTCAAACCGTTACCAGATATATTTACATCAATGCCTATGCCTTTCTTCTATTATTTTTGAGCATAGGCATTGGCGTTATATCCTTCATCTTTTGCGAAGGCTTACTGTTCATTCTATGTCTGTTGCCAGCCTTGGTTTGTCTTAAACTGGCTACTAAAATATTTTCCTCTTGGCCAGGCAAGATCAGACATTACAACAAATTAATGGAACTCAATACAGTAGAGTTTACGCCCGATTCATTCAAAGACTATATTCAGGCACCTTGTGGAAGTCTGCTTACAAGAGTTGTATTGAAAGATCTTGGGAAATCCGATCAATATCCTAAACTTTGCAAACTTCGCCTTCCATTACTCGAACGTATTCGTTTAGCTTATACACCTCGTAAAACAGTGATCTATATTCGTAACAACAAGGAATAATTTACGATCTATCATTGCAGTCCCACAAAATAATTTCGTTCATTGCAACGAAATGCGCCCGCTCGTCTGGTGCGCCCGCTGTTTGCCTTCGGCTTCGCGACGCAGGCGATTTAACAGTAATCTTAAGTCTTTTTCATACTTAGAAACGACTATATATCGATAAAACAAGGCTACTGTAGAGTTGTCCAAGTCTTTTATGAAATTTTAGTGGGACAGCAGTGTGGAACTACAGTGAACCTGCTTATTTTCATCTTGACGATGATAGATCGCATTACATAAACTAACTCGCCATAATCGAATATAAGTATGTTACGATGTCTATCATCATAAAAACTTACTTTTTTGATCCATATCGTTCATACTAATTTAGATTGTATCTATCTTTCTATCCTCCACAATTAAAGGGAGAATTCTATGAAGCGACTCACGATTTGTTTATCATTGCTCATGTTATCTGCGCTCTACGTCACTCCTAAAGGCGTACTCGCCGGTGATAATCCCAACGAATCCGAAACGACCGGCTCCGTCGATCAAACTTCACAACCATCCGGATCCGTTACGCCTTGAAATTGTCAAAAATGGTTGACACATTTTTAACAAGGTTTTGAATTAAGCCACTCTTTCCTGAGCGGCATAGAACATTTTCCTTTTGACCATTGGGGGGAGTCCGCCGTTGGTTGAACAGATTCTTCTGTTATTCCAAT
>JAZRWH010000154.1:0-5126 GCA_045599585.1 Myxococcota bacterium | reverse complement strand
TATTTCAAGCGCCAATTTGACTGCCTGAACCTTGAACTCGTGATCATAATGATTTCTTTTCTTCATAGACGCCCTCCTACGGCTTCTGCTCTTTTACAGAATCCATGCAGAAAAAGTGTCAACTATTTTTGTACAACATCATTTTGTTCATGCGATAATTTCGCAATTCATGGGAGTTTTTATGAAAATTCAACACATTTTATCCGCCCTTATTTTTGTTTTTGCGCTCTGCCTTTTTGGTTCGAATGCTTTTGCACAGGCTGCTGATGAAGGTTTTGACCTTCGTGTCGGTATTGCTGGTGATATTCTCCGCATTAAGCAAGAGGTATCGCTTGGCGGCTTTCTTGGAGCAGAAAGCGACGATACGATTGATTACAATGGTTTAGCAGGCAAAATTTCCTTCGGCTATCGTTGGGAATTCGGTGGTATTTACATCGATCAGGATCTCGGGGGTGTTTGGTACGGCGGCGATAATGAAGGCGATGACAATGGCCACTTTGTTGGTGGAACATTCCTCGTTGGCCGCGGTATTTATCCCATCACCGACCAGTTTATGATCGATTTAGGCTTCGGTATTGGTGTGATGTACGCTGCAGGTGACAGCATGAACGATTATGATGGCGACTATGAAGATTTTGTTGCTCCGCTTATCATGAACGAAGACGGTGATCCTTCTGCAGCCTTTGCAATCAAAATTAGTTTTTCATTGGCCTATTTCTTCACCGATATGATTGGTGCTGGCATCTATGTTGATTACAGCTATGCAATCAAGACTATCTCCCAGGAAGGTATTGATTTTACTACAAAATACCACTTCATTAACCCTGGTCTCCAGTTCGTTGCCCGCTTCTAATTACAATAACGAACAGCCTACTTAGGCTGTTCGACCCTGTAGAATTTGATGACAATGGTCATTTCATTGGTGGTACGTTCCTCGTAGGCCGCGGTATTTACGCTATTACAGATCAATTCATGGTTGATTTGGGTTTCGGTCTTGGCGTAATGTATGCAGCTGGTGACGATCCTAATGACTTTGGTAACGACGGCGCTGTTATTGCCCTCATCATGAATAAAGAAATGGAACCGTCTGCAGCCTTTGCACTCAAAGTTTCCCTCTCCTTTACCTATTTTATCACTGATATGATTGGTGCTGGTATCTACTTCGACTATAATTGTGCTTTCAAAACGCTTGATTATGATGAAAAAGTCGACCTTTCACTCACATATCACTCCATCAATCCTGGCGTCCAAATCGTTGCTCGTTTTTAATACGCCAGCAATTCGCTCGTAGTTTAGAACTAAACAACTTGCAGTAATTTAACGAATCATTGAAGCATAAGTAGCAGCATGCTACTTATGCTTTTGTTTCTGGCGCTTTATGTATGATTTTCGTGCACCAGATCACTGCTGTCCCATATCAAAGTATCTATCGGCCAACATAACGCATGGTAGGCAATTATCTTATATTTTTTCAAGTTCGCTTTGTATGCTTTAATAATAAAATTATTTCAAACAAACTTTATTAAACACACTTTTTTGGCCCAACTCGTGGGCCCCTCCCCCGCCACCGCCGCCGCCGGCTTTACGCGCAGGTCCTCCTGCCGGGCAGACGCCCCCGACAACTTGACCTTTGCACTTTTTTGAAAAAGCATCTCAAAAAAGTCATGGATAAGCCGAAGAAATCCATAGCATTCTTGTTCATGGCTCATACATGCACAAGAATCGTTCGGACAACTGCACCAGAACAATGCACAGCTCGTCAGCGATACATTGAGCGGCGGGATAACGCTTTATGCGGGTGAGCCACGTATAGTTGCTAAATCAACAGAATAAATCATTTTTCTATCATCCTCTCGTTTGTTTGCAAGAGCAGCCCATTCTGCTCAATACAGTTATGCCTTCGAAAATGATTTCGTTACGCAACGCTTGTCATTTTTTTGTTTTTGTCGTGTATCAGCAGACCAATACAAAAGTAGCCAACCCGAGTTTTACTGATTTTGCATTGACGTGAGTGTCAAGCTAACGAGCGAGGCAACGATTACCATGCTTACACACAACTTGATGGCCGAGGGGGTAGCGGCGTATCGCCAAAGCAAAAGCCGCAACACAAAACAGAATTGGTATGAACCAAGCGAATCATCTGCAAAATGCATGATAATCATGCTAAAATTAAGCGCTTTTGCATGGCGATAGCAGCTCAGGGGGAGACCTCCCCCACATGATATTAAACTAATTTCTTATTCTAAAGTCATACATTGCATCAGAACATGATATGCTCTATAATAAACAAGCAATTCTAGCTGTTTGAAGATCATCGCACAGAAAGAGACTTTTTTAGAATGGTCTAAAATGATTTTTCTTATTACAAGTTTATATATTATACATATTCAAAAAGGAGTACAACAATGAAAATATGTGTTTATTGCTCATCCAGAGAAGATCTACATCCAGATTATTATAAAGTAGGTGAAGCCTTTGGACGACTTTTGGCCAAAAGAGGCCACGCCTTGGTCTACGGAGGATATAACAAAGGCATTATGGCAGCTGTGGCACGTGGCGTCTTAGCGGAGGGGGGCGCGGTTACTGCGGTTGTACCTGAGTTATTTAAGCGACCGGGATTTACGCTCGAAGGGTGTACGCGTGTGATCTATACGCCTACGATGCACACGCGCAAAGCGAGCATGGAAGAAGAGAGCGATGCGTTCGCCATCCTTCCTGGCGGCATAGGAACATTTGATGAGTTTTTCGAAGTCTATGTACTCAAATCGCTGAAGCAAACCACAAAACCCATTGCATTGCTCAATGTACGCGGCTGTTACGACCTACTCGAGGCATTTTTAAACCAGAACACTGAAGGACGCTTTTTGACCCCCGAAAACCGTTCGCTCATCACCTTTTATTCGAACGGTGAAGCGCTTTTGACTGCCCTCGAATGCGAAGCGAACGCACAATAAAAGCGTTCACACAGCTTGCGTCAAACAGATGTGCTAATTGTTGACAAAGACAAAATAGAGCCGTACCATATTGCGGTTTTTTTTTCGGGCGAAATGTAGCCCGATAACTTACATTAGCTTACACGCTTTTATAGAGCTGATTATAAGGATCTGACTTTATGGAATATAGAAATGTGGCGATCATCGCCCACGTAGACCACGGTAAGACGACACTCGTCGATGCACTTCTTCAACAATCCGGTAGTCTGGACAACAAACGTAACGTCGTAGAACGCGTTATGGACTCCAACGCCCTCGAACGCGAACGCGGTATTACGATTACGGGTAAAGCTACGAGCGTTTCGTGGAATGGCGTAAAAATCAACATTGCCGATACTCCGGGACACGCTGACTTTGGCGGCGAAGTCGAACGTATGCTCACCATGGTCGACGGCGTCGTTCTCCTCGTCGACGCAGCAGAAGGCCCCCTCCCCCAAACCCGTTTCGTTCTTTCCAAAGCACTCGCTCGTGGACTCGCTGTCATCGTCGTTTTGAATAAAATCGACCGTCAAGACGCTCGCTGCGAAGAAGTGTTGGATGAAGTTTACTCGCTTTTCATCGACCTCGGTGCCAACGACGAACAAATCGAATTCCCCGTCCTTTATGCAATCGCTCGCGACGGCGTTTCGGGTACCTCTCTCGACAACATCCAGGATAACCTCGGTCCCATTTTCGACGCTATCGTCAAATATATTCCTGCGCCTAAAGGTGATCCCAAAGCAAATCTTCAGGCTCTCGTTACCAACACCGACTACGATAATTACCTCGGCAAACTCGCTGTCGGCCGCGTATACGAAGGAACCCTCACCGAAGACGAACTTCTTACTGTCATGGGCGAGGATCATAACAAACAACTCAAAGTCGGCCAGCTCTACGTTTTCGACGGTCTCGACCGCAAACGCGTTAAAGAAGCCCCAGCGGGTGAACTCTTCTTGGTTGCTGGCGTCGAAGATATCGCGATCGGCGATACGCTTTCGAGCGTCGATAACCCCGTTGCGCTGCCACGCGTCCGCGTTGACGAACCTACCATCGCTATGTTCTTCAGCGTCAATAACGGTCCTTTTGCCGGTAAAGAAGGCAAACTGGTTACCACGCGCCATCTCTCCGAACGACTCGCACGCGAAGCTCGCGCAAACGTCTCCCTCCGCGTTGAACCAACCGATTCTAAAGATACTTTCAAAGTCGTTGGCCGTGGTGAACTCTCCCTCTCCATCCTCATCGAAACCATGCGCCGTGAAGGCTTCGAAATGTGCATCTCCAAACCCGAAGTCGTCACCAAACACGACGAAAAAGGTCACGTTCTCGAGCCTATGGAGCGACTCATCCTGGACATGCCCGAAATCAACGTTGGCGCAATCACCCAAATGCTCGCGGCCCGCAAAGGCAAAATGGATGTCATGCGCACGACAGGCGCCGGACGCGCTCACCTCGAATTCGATGTGCCCTCCCGCGGTCTCATCGGCTTCCGTTCTCAGTTCCTTAACGAGACGCGCGGCCTCGGCATCATGAATACCCTCTTCAATGACTGGGCTCCTTGGGCTGGCCCCATGAGCTACCGACAAAACGGCGCACTCATCGCCGACCGCGCAGGAAAGAGTATTCCTTACGCTCTCTTCCACCTCCAACCCCGCGGTATCCTCTTTATTGAACCTGGTATCGAGTGCTACGAAGGTATGATCGTTGGCGAAAATTCTCGCCCCAACGATATCGATGTCAACGTCTCCCGCGAAAAGAAACTCTCCAACATGCGCGCAGCTGGCCGCGATGACAATATCATCCTCGTTCCGCCTAGACGCATGTCCCTCGAAGAATCTATCGAATGGATCGACGAAGACGAACTCGTCGAAGTGACGCCGACCTCCATCCGCCTCCGCAAACGCTCGCTTACGGCTACACAGCGCATTCGTGACACGCGCGCAGCCAACAAACTCGAACGCGAAGAAAACGACGATTAATCAATCATCCTCGACCGAGCTGCAGTCCTTGTTTGCATGGGGGGAAGTCGGTAGATTATCGTTTCAAATGCATAAAAATGAAGAAGGACCGCATCAATCCGGTGTATGATGATTTTGCGTAACTACACATACGGAGGTTTGATGCGATCATTTGCTCATTTTACGTTAAACGAAAGGG
>JAZRWH010000153.1:0-2288 GCA_045599585.1 Myxococcota bacterium | reverse complement strand
TTAACGTAAAATGAGCAAATGATCGCATCAAACCTCCGTATGTGTAGTTATGCAAAATCATCATACACCGGATTGATGCGGTCCTTCTTCATTTTTATGCATTTGAAACGATAATCTACCGTCTCCCCCTGAGCGGCTATCGCCTTTGCAAAAGGCACGCTTCTCATATGCAATTCTGCCTCAGTGCAGTAGCCTTTTGCAGCGGCAATACGCCGCTACCCCCTCTAGCCTGCGGCGCTTCAACATAAATGATCAATTCCTTTATTGATTGAGTATATTTATACAAACATTCAATTTATACAAAACCAATCTGCACACTAAATAAAAAAAAGTCCGAATTTCGGACCTTTTTTTGTTTATGTAATATTTTCGCTATACATTTATTTACAAACGTAAACTTTGTATATTCAATTACAAAAGATTGACGCCACGAGCTTCGCAAGCTTCGATCATTTTTTCTGGCCAACAACTCGACTGAACTTCGCCAATATGTACTTTTTTAAGCAAAACTAGGCACAAACGAGATTGTCCAATACCACCCCCAATCGTCTGAGGGAGTGCATTCTCCAGCAGCATCTTATGAAAAGGAAGAGACGCTCTCTCACTACATCCCGCAATCTCAAGCTGACGCTTCAATGACTCAGCGTTGACACGAATACCCATACTCGAAAGCTCAACCGCGCACTGAAGCGGCTCAAACCATACTAAAATGTCACCATTGAGTGCCCAATCATCGTAGTCAGGTGCACGTCCGTCGTGTTTGGCACCATCTGACAGAACGCCACCGATCTGCGAAATGAAAGCTGCTCCCTTTGCATGGACATACGCATTTTCACGCTCTCTCGGTGTCATACCGGGGAACAAATCAACCAGCTCCTGAGAAGTTACAAATGAAATCTCATTAGGAAGTGCAGGTTTGACCTCCGGAAAACGGTTGCAAACGAGCCATTCAACCGACTTAATCGAGGCGTAAATGCGTTCTACAATCCCTTTCAACGTATCAAAATTACGCTCCTCGGGCAGGATCACTCGTTCCCAATCCCACTGATCAACGTAAACAGAGTGAAGATTGTCTGTCACTTCATCCCGGCGGATAGCGTTCATATCGGTGTAAAGGCCTTCACCAGGCTGATAACCATACTGTTTTAAAGCCAAACGCTTCCACTTAGCTAAAGAATGTACGATCTCCATCGTACGACCGGAATCTGCAACATCAAAGGATACAGGACGCTCAACACCATTTAAATTGTCATTTAGACCAGACGCAGGATCAACAAACAATGGTGCAGAAACACGGTTTAAATGAAGCGCCTTTGAAAGCTCTCGCTCAAACGTATCCTTCAAAAATTTAATTGCCTGCTGCGTTCTTTGAAGATCTAAGATTGGCTTATAATCTTTAGGAATCCTAACATTTTCTATTGTTTCTATCATACCATAACTCCATCATAATTAACATAGTTCGCTGCGCTTACAAAAAGCATAATCAGCAGCTTCTTTCTACGCTTTTCAACCACGGCAAACAATACAAATTTAAAATTCTTCAAACATATCTTTAAATCTTTAAATTATATAATTCAATTCAAAAGATATTTATATTCAACAAATTAAATTTATTTCAACACATTCCATTATAAACGATTATTCAACCATGGCGTTCACATTCACCAATCACACGATACTTCGAACGAGTATAAACGACCACAGCTGTCCCATAAAACCTCACTTTCAAAAACACAAATTCATACACACTGCTCAATTAGATATGAATGATATACTATAGGACATCCCTGCTTTCCCACGAAATTTTCTTACAATATTCAGTAATTCTACGGTAGCTTTGCTTTTTCGATATAGTCGCTTCTAAACATGAAAAAGACTTAAGACTACTGTTAAATCCCACACGTAGAGAAGCCGAAGGCAAGCAGCAGGCGCCCGGGTGAGCTTATCGTTCCACTGACTCATCAAAAAAAGACGCGAAAAACGTAACGAAATCATTTTCGATGGCATTACTGTAGTGAGGAAACATACCCTGTGCTCCTCCAGACACTTATTGCCATAATGAGGCGTTTCATGTTGCTACGATCACTTATCTTTACTCGCGACCGCAGTCCTCCTGTGTACCATTTATCCCGCCAAGATTTTATCCGTTGACGAACGGTTAACGTCTTTGGTGCAGCTTGCTCAAACGAATTCCTGTATCCCTTGCTCGCTATCCGGATGCAGAGAATTTTTGTGGAGTTTTTCGGTTTGGCCACGAAATTTTTTGAGTAGAGCACTCAAAAAATGCT
>JAZRWH010000152.1:0-1730 GCA_045599585.1 Myxococcota bacterium | reverse complement strand
GAATGGATTAACTCCATTCGCAATGAAGATGATTATGAAAAAGCGATAAATATCGTCAATCAATCCAAGCGGCTTCTCGATCTCACCGTGAACGGCGATGAAGCAGCTGTCGCGCAAGCCCTGAACGATTCGCACGAAGAGTTGTGTTCAAATTTGCAATACAACAACGAAGGTTGTTTCCAGAGCGTCATTCGACTTGCCTACTTTTATGCCAACACGCGATATACCGTCGTGAGCGAGATGCCTGGCGGCAAAGGCTTTGCCGATATTGCATTCATTCCCTATATTCCCAATATTCCTGCGATGATCGTCGAACTCAAACGCAATGGTTCTACAGAAACCGCGCTGACGCAAATCGAGAATAAACAGTATTGCAATGCGCTCAAGCAATATCAGGGCGATCTGCTTTTCGTCGGTGTCAATTACGACGAAAAGACGAAAGAACATACGTGCAAGATTAAACGGTTTGTCGTGTAAGAGGAGAAAGCATCATGGGACTCTATGTCAATCCAAGTGAGGCGCTGTTAAAGCAAGCTATGAATTCAAAGATCTACGTCGACAAATCGATGATGATCCACGAACTTAATGGCCTTATCAACTCAGAGCAAAAGTTTGTCTGCGTTTCGCGTGCGCGTCGCTTTGGCAAATCGATGATGAGCGGCATGCTCGTTGCTTATTACAGCAAAAAAGCCAATTCGCGCCCGCTGCTCGAAAAGCTCAAGATTGCCCAATGTCCCGATTTTGAAACGCATCTCAATCAGTACAATGTAATCTGTTTTGATATGAATGCGTTTTATTCCAACTCCAACGGCGATGAAGACATCGTGCCGCTGTTTACGGCCGAAATTCGCGAGGAATTACAGGAAGAATTTCCGAATTGCGGAATTAAAGACACCGATGCACTCGATAAATGTATTACGCGTATCTATCAAAAGACTGGCGAACAATTTATACTCATTATCGATGAATACGATGTTTTAGTGCGTGAACAGGTTAAAGCGACGATATTTAACCCGTACCTGAGATTTCTCAATGGTATGTTTAAAAATCTCTCGCTTTCACCAGCGTTTGCACTTGTATATATCACAGGTATTTTGCCGGTTGTGCGCGATAAAATTCAATCTAAATTAAACGTATTTCGCGAATATACCATGGTCAACGCTAGACAGTTTACGCCTTTTGTCGGTTTTACCGAAGACGAAGTAAAGGCGTTGTGTGCTGAACACGATATGCGCTTTAACGAATGCAAACGCTGGTATGATGGATATAAGCTCGATCGCACGAGTTTTTATAATCCATGCTCGGTCGTCAACGCGATACTCGACCAAGAATTTGGTAGTTATTGGACACAGACTGGCTCTTATGATGCGCTTAAAAATTATATATTAATGAATTTTAAAGGCATTCGAGATGATATTATGACCATGCTCGCAGGCGGTAAAGTCGATGTCGATGTCACGACTTACCTCAATACGATGACAGACTTTCACTCCAAACACGACGTATTCACCTATTTAATTCACCTCGGCTATCTGGCTTACGATCAAATCAATCAACAATGTTATATTCCAAATCGCGAAATTCGACACGAATGGATTAACTCCATTCGCAATGAAGATGATTATGAAAAAGCGATAAATATCGTCAATCAATCCAAGCGGCTTCTCGATCTCACCGTGAACGGCGATGAAGCAGCTGTCGCGCAAGCCCTGAACGATTCGCACGAAGAG
>JAZRWH010000151.1:0-10423 GCA_045599585.1 Myxococcota bacterium | reverse complement strand
CGCCGCCTTGTATAACCGTGGGTGGACGCGTAGCGGCCGCCTACGGCAAGGAGACCACACAGACCTGGCGGCTGGAAGCCGCCGCCTTGCATAACCGTGGGTGGACGCGTAGCGGCCGCCTACGGCAAGGAGACCACACAGACCTGGCGGCTGGAAGCCGCTGCTAATCCTTGAGGAATAAATCGTGTTCAGGATCCATACCATTCTCTTTCAAGAACTCGTAATATTCTTCCTTAAAAGTCTTAACCCGATGATGTTCTTTCTGATTTTTTATATATGCGATGATCGAATCAACGTCTTTCAAACTGTAAGAAAATCCAGCATAACCGTTTCCCCATCCTCTAAAATGCGGGAATTTATCTGGACTTGCCAGCATCCATTTACTGGTTTCGCTTTTGATCACCATCATAAAATCGGAAATTGCTATTTTGGGTGAAATCGACACGAGCATGTGAACGTGATCTGGCATGGAATTGATTCGATACAGCTTGCAATCGCGCGCTTTGCACATGGAGTGAATATAGGCATAGAGCAATCTCTCATTATCTGGACTGATTGTGAGTTCAGAGCATTTGGTACGCCATACGATATGATAGATAAAGGCTACATGACTCATAAAATACCTCATGTGCAGCGGCTTCCAGCCGCGAGTTACCTCAGACTTCAAGTCCGGAGCCGAGCGCTTACGCGCACAGCCCCGGTTATGCAAGACAGCGGCTTCCAGCCGCAGTCATGATTTGCGCCCACGTCGATTTTTGCGTGTTTCACTGATTTCACAATTAATTTCTTCGAGTGAAAGCTCGGAAATATCCGATGCCTCTGCACGAAGTGCCTCAAAGGGATTTGCTGTTTTCGTTTCAGCAGGAAGCGTTAGTTCAAAGGGAAGACCTCGCACGAGTTTTGTTCGAGCCATGAACATTCTAAACGCTGTGGGAAGATCGAGTCCAAGTTGCTCATAGATTTGGGAAACCTCATCTTTAAGCGTTTTGTCAGCACGAAACTGAATGAGTGCCTGTTCAGTCATAATACACCTCCATTTAAAACGCATGCACAATATATGCATAATGTATATGTATTATAGTTAATTCGTATGCATTTTCAACATCATAACCGCGCGGAGTTTTGCGAGACGTGCGGAGCGCACGTCTCGCAAAGCGAGCACATAGCTCGCGCACGCCGAGGCGTATCGGCAACGCCGATAGCCCCGGCAGCTGTCCCGTATGAGCGATAGCGAATAGGGCAGCCCCCTAAAAAACATTATGAAATTGCCGCGTCATTTTACCATTCGTGTACCACAGGGATTATATAATCCAGACTGGGCAATCGTTGTAGAAGATAAGCGAGCAGCCGGTGAACCCGAGCCAACCAGGGCAAAGCTGTTCTTTGTCTTTGAATCCAAGGGAACCGATGAACAGGATGAATCAACGCTTCATCTGCGTGAATATCACAGATTACACTGCGCGCCTCAACACTTTGCCGCGATTGCCCCCAATGGCGAAATTGGCTATTTCTGGGGAAAACATGATACAGCTTTAGATCATTTAAAGTAATGATATAAACTTCGCCTATTTCGCTATCACTCAATACAGCTTCGCCGCCGGTCTATGTGCTCGTTCCTGCGCGAATACGACCGGCGTTATTAAGTGGCGCATTTCTAATCGAGTTTCCAGCCACAATCGCCGTGATATATCATTTGCTTTGTCATACCACCATCAATGCAGATATTTTCACCATTGATGAATTCTGCTTTGTCAGAACAAATGAAGAGAACTGCTGCGGCAATATCTATTGGTTTTCCAACTCGGCCGGAGGGTTGCTGATAGGCATCTGCGCCAATGTAATCGGTACGTGTTGTATCAATCCAGCCTGGTGAAATCGAATTAACGCGAATGCGCCCGGCAAAGCTCATCATCAGTGCATGCGTAAGTGCCGAAATACCGCCTTTGGATGCCGTATAGCTTTCTGTTTGAGGCTGACTCATTCTGTCCCGTGAAGAAGAAATGTTGACGATGCTTGCTCCGCTTCTAAAGTACGGAGCAAAGAGTTTTGAAAGATAAAATGGCGCTGTTACGCCGACGGCCAGGGCGTATGAGAATTCTTCATAACTACAATCATCTATGCCTTTCATTAAAGGCAGCGCATTATTAACGAGAATATCAATATGCCCATATTTTTTAACAACCATTTGTACAAAAGCTTCAATATCGCTTTTTTTGGATAAATCACCGACAAAATGATTTCCAGCTATAATATCAATAACTTCAACAAAAGCACCCTGTTTTTCAAATTCTTCAACAATGCATTTGCCAATTCCCTTGGCACCACCCGTGACAACGACGACTTTCTCGTTATACATAATTCCATCCTAACCAAGGCTAAGGCCTTAGGTATAAATTTTATGACCAAACCGCTTTTTTCAAGCTTCGAACCTAAAATGAGCGTTATGCACCAATTTCAAAGCATACAAATATGCTTTTTAGCAAATGCGTCCCCAAAACATTTTCCACCGTTCACAAGAGACCAACAACACGTCGCCCGAAAAGTAGATCATGTTTAGCGCTCAATAGCTTATAGTCTATCTGCAGTACTGAGTGATAGGTGATATCACAAAAGTATATCTGCTATACCAAACTTGATATATCAAAACACATAAAATAAGCCAATACACACCACAATCAGTCTGGTTCATAAAACAACTCAAACGCGCAGATACAAGGAATGTATCCGATACAAATTAAACAAAAAAAACTAAAAAAGTTAAATAAAATGTACGACGTAAGTGTTTGAAAAGCTAGAATGTTTTTTTGCTTCAAGCAAAAAAACTTAGTAACGAATTAAAGGGAAAAAAAGGGTTTAAAATAACTTAATTCGTGCTAAAGAAGATCAAGCGTTTTGCATTTGTGTGTAAACACTCTTGGAGGCAATATGAAGTCACTAAAAAAACCTGTCTGTATTTCTTTAAACGATGAACAGCTTTCCCGTATCGATGCGCGTGCCGCTCAGACAGGAATGAATCGTTCCAAACAGCTTCAGCGCGATCTTTCCGCCTACTGGAGCCTACTCGAAACGGGTATGATGCGTGTTAAAACGCTCTTTACCGAAACAGATGCCCGTTATCTTGCGAATTTGTTTCGCGGCAAAATTCTTCCTCCGACGGAAGATATTCAATGGGCCGATGGTCGTCTTTCTAAACACATCCAAGATTCTTCACGATACGGAGATGAAGAAGAAAGAGCGCTACGCATTGCAGCCGTATTGAAACGTAAAGCCGATCGTTATGTTGTTTTCGCGCTCATGGATTGGCTCCGTCGTGCAGCCGTCAACAGCGAAGATACAACCTTGTTCGAAGGTTGGGCTCGCGAAAGCGAACAACCGTAATTGCGGTTAATCTCCGTGCTGCCCTTTCATTTCTGCAGACGTCTATAGCTAAAAGACGAAATACGGAGGAGAACATAGCTATTTACACACACGAAAAGGGCGTATCGGCTTTGCCGATAGCCCTTTTTGCTTTGCGTATGGGGTAATCTCATCACAACGGCTTTAAACCGATCAACCCATTTTCTTATAGTCGTGTTTTAAGCTTCTACACTTCCCAAAGCAAAGCACCAAGTGCGTATCGCCAACGGCGAAAGCACTTGAAATCCAACACGACCGAAATTCCATATTATAATTTTAAACAATACATGCACATTGTTACACGGAATTAGGATCTTCGGGAAGTCGCCAATCAATGGGCCCGCGCCCTGTGCGCATTAAAAAGTCGTTGGTCTTCGAAAACGGCTGCGAACCAAAAAAACCACTGCTTGCGGAAAATGGCGAAGGATGAGGTGCCTTTAGGATGAGGTGGCGATCTTTATGGGTCACGAGCACTTCTTTTGTCTGTGCTGGACGGCCCCACAAGATAAAAACAACGGGCTCTGTCTTTTCATTAACACTTCGAATTACGGCATCAGTGAACTCTTCCCAACCTTTATGCTGGTGAGAATTGGCCTTTCCGTGTTGTACTGTCAAAACTGTATTTAGGAGGAGCACACCACGACGCGCCCATGCCGTGAGATCGCCATGCGCTGGCGTAAGAATGCCCATATCATATCGGAGTTCTTTATAAATATTCTGGAGTGAAGGCGGTGGAGGCGTAGGAGACTTAACAGAAAAGCTCAAACCATGTGCCTGATGCGTTCCGTGATACGGATCTTGCCCCAATATGACAACCTTGACCTCACTGCGAGGCGTCAATTTTAGTGCATTAAAGATATCATGCATATCGGGATGAATAACATGATCCCGATATTCCGAGATCAAAAACTGGCGTAGTGCTTGATATGATGCGCTTTCAAACACGGGTTCAAGCACTTCCTGCCAATCATTTTGGAGAATACGTTTCATGGGTCAACAACGCAGCTACTTTTTTATACTGCCATCGACAGGGACCAATAATTCTGAACTCTCAACATAAGGCAAAAACTGATCATCCTCTTCAAAGTCAGTCAATTCTACTTCAGAAAAGTCAATCAATGGAACATCGTCATCATCGTTTTCGATGCGTAAGACATCTTGGTTCTGTTCTATGTGATGATTGTCGAAAATCTGCACGTGCGCATCAAGGGATGTTTCGACTGGCGCTTCACGCAATCCCGAATCTCCAACCATAGGTCGACCGATAACGATGCCGGAATCACTTGGTGACTCCTTAAATTTTACTTCATTCAAAACAGGCTCTGCCACGAGGCTTGAAAGTTTTCGCAAACCGGACTCTGTTGAAGGTGGCAAACGAACGCCAGAATCTAAATTTGCAATAAAGCCCGAGTCGACCTGCAAACTTCCGCGAGGGCTTGTAATAATACGTTTTCGCTTCGAAGGCGCTTGCGTCGGCGGCGCCGGAGGTAGATCTGAATTACCCCACCCATCCATAGAAGCTTCGTCTACGGGAGAAAGTTCGAGCAGTTGTGCAAGCGGAACAATTGCGGGTTCGCCCGGGAAATGTTCATTCAACGAAGCAAGCGTCTTTTCGAGAACAGTACGTGCCGACACGCTTTTTAGGCTAAGTTTAAACAAAAGCGTAAGTGTAGAAATTGCAGGATCAAACTGTCGAGAGGCTAATGCGACAAGGCGCTGAGCTACGAGCAGCAGACGTGCGTCATCGCGACGTTTAAGTAAAACTTTAACGAGCGGAACAACGACTTTTTCATTGAGAGGCCCTATATCAAAGGCGTCCATATAAGTATTTGCAGCGAGCGCAGACTCCCCAAGATGATTGCCCCAAATATCGCCCAAAACGAGCAAGTATTCTAACCGCGCCTCGCTTGAGGAGGTTTGAGCCTGAGCAAGAATCTGAGCCGTAATCGCAGCTTTCTGCCAATTTTCAGTTTCACTATAAAGCGAAAGAAGGCGAATCGGCACATCTTCAACATCACCGCCGAGAGTAAGGGCGAGTTCATATTCCTCTATCGCACGAAGATTATCGTTAAGGTAAAAATGCCAGATTTCAGCAATACGCTTATGAATTGCCCCTTTTTCATCGTCATCATGCGTCAGGGAGAGCAACTCTTTAAAAAGCGGAAGCGAATCAAGCCAACGACGATGCTCAAGCAGAATGGTCAACTTGAGGTCGACAGCAGGACGATAATCGCCTCGAATGCTAAGCGCATTGTTCAAATTTTCGAGAGCCATATCGTCATGTTCTGCGGCATGCAAAATATCCGCATAATAGTACTGCATAAGCATTGCCGATTCTGCATTAAGACGCTCGGTATAAGGAAGAAACTTTTGAATACGACCCGCAGCGATATCCCATTTACCTGCGATATAATCGATTTGAATCAGATGAAAATTGGCGTTTGAATCTTCGGGATCCAGTTCAAGGATCGCCATACAAACTTCTCGCACGAGGGAGATATCTTCGAGATGCTTCGCATTAACGAGCATGGACTGCAAACGATCAAAACGATCTTGGTCACTGAGTGCATTTTGCTTAAGAATTCGAATATTGAGCTCAGTGGAAGCTCTTTCTTCGTGAATAAGCGTCAAAATATCAGCGAGCATGCAGGATTGCTCTAAATCAAAATCAGAGACATTGGTGCGAATGCTGTCGACGATCGAACGTGCTGCGTTTTCGTCATCAAAGACACGAGCCAACGTAAGTGCCTGCTGAAGCAGAAGTTGAATCTTTTCTTCGTCCGAACAGGCTTCAACGAGATCATTACAGACTGTTACGAAAGCCTCCTGATTGTGACGCGTCGTAGCCAAAGCAATGATTCTCTCGCCGATAGGCGTGAGCGCCTCTAATCCCGGATGAATGACGGCTGCAAGGTGAAACATGCGCGTTGATTCTTCCAAGTCTTCAGCGTCAGCATATATCTGAGCGATCAACAAAAGCGTTTTTGCGCGTTCTGCACCTACTTGAAAACGTAGAGCGCGCTGAAGCGCGTTGAGCGCAACATCGCCAGCACCAAACATCGCCAAAATCTGTGCTATCGAAATCCAATCATCGGCATTGTCAGGGTCTTTAGAAGCCGCTCGTCGAGCATACAAAACGGCCTCTTCACCGTTTCCAAGATGAATTGCAAAAGCCTCAGCTGCATTCAAATACGAAGCAACGATCTCACGTTTTTCAGAAGTATGTTCGGCAATATGAATACACGCACGGACAAATTCTTTCCATAGATTCAACTTTTCACAAAACGCCGCCATATCGCGGACATAATCGAGATCAGAAGCGCCTGCGCCTTCGTAAAACTCTACAAGTATGCGGCTCGCCATACTATTTTTGTTGAGTTTATCGCTATAAATCTCAGCCAACATCAGCGTCGCAATGCTTCGAACACTCAATTCGTGTTCAGGGCCAGCCAACTCTTCGTACTTGTCAATCAACGGCGAATAAGAGTGAAGCTTTTCTGATATGCTGCACAATTTTTTGTGCATACCTTCAATATCAGGACAGACATCCAATGCTGCAAAAAGCGTTAACAATGCCCTAGACGGCATCATCATCTTATCGTCCTGAATGGTTGCAAGACGTACGAGATTCAAGAAATGACACTTTTCGTCTGTTTCAAGATTGATCAACGATAAAAGAACATTTTCTGCAGACTTCCAATTCTCAAGCTGTACGAGCAATTCGAGCAGTTCATAGCGCGGTGCAAGATTCTCAGGCTGCTCATCGATGAGCGCGTGGTACAGATTAATCGCATTATTGTTTTGTGACGAACGCACGTAAAGCTGCGCCAAGTGCAATCTTTTTTGAAAATGCTCCACAGGATCTTTAATAATAAATGCCTGAAGCTGACACAACATGATTTGAGCATGCGGTTTAAGAGTATCTTCCGTCAAACTCAACACACACTGCGTCGCAAACGGATCATCCGGTGTTGTTTCCAGAATCTCTTTCAGACATGTGAGTTTTGCTCTGTCATCACCGAGAATTTCAGCGAGATGATATTTTTTCGCAAGAAGCGCATTTTTTTTGGACGTATCACCAGCATACAGCGCGATAGCTTCGTCAAGTTTAGCCATGTAAAGACGCTGTTGATTCTCATTTTCGTTCATCTGCATTACCTGCAAAAAGAACCCTCTGTTCTGAATCATCTCAGAAAGGGCATCACTCAAAACGGGATAGGCCTGTTCAGGATTATCAAAGCTCTGTACGAGGTTATCTCCCTCAACAGGATACCTGGCATGCCAGGCTAAAGAGCGAGGAACATACTTTAAGATGTAGGATACGACAAGTTTCCATGATTGGGTGTCCGAACTAGAAGAAGTCTTCGAAGCTTTATTATTTTCAACCAAGGCGGTCTTAACTTCAGACTTTCTTTGTTGCGACTCGACGCACAGGGCGTCTAAATTACTGAACATATCATCGGACACACCTGCTGAACTTTGATCACTCGATGCGAGCGAACGTACGGCTGCAGAATCAACAACCTTTTCAGAGGCTTCCGTCACATTCAGTTGATTTAATAGCGCCTGAAGATCCGCCCCAAAAGCAGGCGATTTACAAATCGCTCTCTCAATCCATTCGGCCTGATCAATTTCACGAAACCAAGCTTCTGGGAAAGCATACGCTGCACCAAAAATGTAATGCGACACGACATCCCACGACAAGTGTGCTTCGAAAGCGCATCGAGCCGTATCAACCGACCATTTTAACCGCTGTCTGGGTGTTTCACTGTGTCTCAAAAGGATCTTATTCAGCGCAAAAGCCAATGGCCAAGCCTCAAGTCGCTTGAGATGTGCAACACACTCTGAAAGGACAGCCGAACTGTCCGGAATCGCCTCTCCCACCCCGAAGATCAGCTGTGCCGCTGCCATTTTATCCACATCCTCGATCGTCAGAGCCTGCGAAAACCACTGCATTGCACGCCCCGTATCCCCCCAAAGACATAATGACAACTTGGTTAAGTTTAATAACAAGTCTGAACGTGCTTTGTTTTGCGTTGATTTTAGTGAACGCATTTGTTCCATAGAACACTGATACTCTTGATCAGATATATTATTCTTCTCACAAATGCAGAGAATGTTCTCCGCAGCATCACGACTCGAAAACAATTGTCTGCGCAGCTGATGAAGCGCCACCAGTCCTACAGTCAAAAAATCGGGATCCGTTTCCACTGCTTCGACATAAGCCTTCGCAGCTTCACCATATTCTGACGCCCAAAACCTCAAAGCGTGCCCAAACTCTACGAGAGCCACCGCCTTATCATGAGCGCTGACAGCCTTCTCGACCCTAAAACTCAACATGCGGCAAATGAGTGCAGCGTCTTGGTCTTTAAGCGCAACATCAAGCATTGTCTCCCACAAAAGTTCATCACTGTACCCCGTTTCGACAGCACCAAAAAGCTGCGATGCACACACCCCTGGCTTTCCACTCGTCAAAGCTGCCGTTTCAGCACAGTGCAGATGAATCACCGAAGCCTCCATTGCACCAGCCGTCCGTGCCAATCTGTCCGCAGCTGCAATTTTTTCATCGGGCATTGCTTCCAAAAATGCTCGCCGCGCTTCGTGATGATACATCGCCTACCCCTGACCCATTTTTAAAACGTTTTTATTTTTCCAAACTAACCTTTCCGAAGGGGGAAGTCTCCCCCTGAGCGGCTATTTGCAAGCAAATACGCCGCTACCCCCTCGCCGTACCACATTTCTTCTCCATCGACCTTTTAACGTGCACTACCCCACTTTTCAATCGCATAAATGCCCGTTCTTCAACAAACAAAGCCTCTTTGCACACACCACCATAACTCGCTACAAAACCACTGAAAAGAAATTTTGTACATGAATTTGACTTTTAATTCAAAAACAACTAAACATCCAAGTAGCACTTGAACGTTTTTTTACGAAAACGTTCATAAAAAACTTGGCATTATACGGAGGCGGCACCATGGATATACAAAAATCAGAAAAAGAATTTACTATTGAAGGTGGATCAATGCGCACGTACATCAGTGCTGAACAACAGACCACTTTTATCACTTACACACGAACCTTCGACGTATTCTCAGCCATCCTTCGTCTTGGGCTTACCGAACACGAAATCACCCGTTTTGCAAAACAAACCTTTATGATGCGTATTCCCTGCGACTCAGGCGAATTGATTTCACGGCTCAGCATCGAACAACACACGCTAAGCATTACCCACACCTTTCAAAATGATACTGAGTTTCAACCGATATACACGAATTACCTGCTTCAAACCCCCTACGACCATCGTGTCACACACATCGCTTTCAATCGACAGGATTGTGTCGCACTTTCCCCGATCGTTCCACTTCACCGCATCTTACTTAAACACTTCATTAGACTTGAAAAACCACATTTTCCATGGCTACTCGAACGCTTACACCACCTACAAAGCGATTTCTCTACGATTCTGCGTACGCCCGAAGATGAAATGCTCCAAATGCTCAAACGTTTTGAATCCGCAACAGCCTTGTTCGTCAGCCTGCTTGCATAAACGTTCCCCCCTAAAGCGCATCATGCAATAGCACAAGACAACATTTGTAATAAATCGATCCTATTTCGTAAGCCTCACCTATGGATGCAAGGTTTACGAATTGAAAACACTTCAAAAAAAATCGCCCGCGTAACAAATACCAAGTCAACCAGCGGGCTGCTCTAGTCAATCGGATGGGCTGTAAACCACCTCCAAGTTGGGCCTTCCATAAAAGAAAATGGAAATTCAATCAGAAAATAAACAAAATTCTAATTTTTTCATTGACACAACCCACATTGGCATATATAAGCCGCGCCGTTCTGTGAGAGTTTAAAAACAAACGCTCACGAAACGCTTGGGACACTAGCTCAGTAGGTAGAGCAGCAGACTTTTAATCTGTTGGTCGACAGTTCGACTCTGTCGTGTCTCATGCGTCCTTGTCGTCTAGAGGCCTAGGACATCGGCCTTTCACGCCGACGACACGAGTTCGAATCTCGT
>JAZRWH010000150.1:0-34349 GCA_045599585.1 Myxococcota bacterium | reverse complement strand
CCGTTTTTGCTCTAGTGCGTGCTCGCACTAACTCAAATTTCACCGTTTTTGCTCTAGTGCGTGCTCGCACTAACTCAAATTTCACCGTTTTTGCTCTAGTGCGTGCTCGCACTAACTCAAATTTCACCGTTTTTGCCCTAGTGAGCACTCGCGCAACGCGAAGCCGTATTGCCAAAGGCAATAGGCGAAGCAAAAAAACGAAGCCATATTGCCAAAGGCAATAGGCGAAGCAAAAAAAACGAAGCCGTATTGCCAAAGGCAATAGGCGAAGCAAAAAAACGAAGCCGTATTGCCAAAGGCAATAGGCGAAGCAAAAAAAACGAAGCCGTATTGCCAAAGGCAATAGGCGAAGAAGAAGCGGTCGCAGCAAGATAGGACGAAAAAAAAAGCCATAGACCTACATGTAGACTATTTTCTTGACCAAAACATAAATTTAGCGCAGAAGGCCGCGCCGGGGGGTAGGGGGAAGTCTAAAAAATGGGAGATCAAAATATGTCTGATACAACGAATAAAGTGTCTGAAGAATTGCTCGCTGCCAAAGCGACCGAAGCCGCCACCAAGCAAGCCAAGCCTGAGATTGACGAAGCCGAAGCCCTTTGGCATCGCTCGCTTCAATTTTTTGAAGTGATGAATGCAACAACGCAACACGCAAAAATATAGACAAGACGCTCAAGTCTTACTAAAGGCTGTTTTCATCAGACGGGAGGTGCAAGCATGCGCGCACGATATTGGTTGATGATGACAGCCTTTTTTTTAGCCGGCTGCAGAAGTGATGCAGATAAGATGGCCGAGTTTTGCCTCAATTTTGAAGCGGCCGTCAATACTTCTCAAGACTGCGGTTCCATGGCACAGGCACTAGGGAATGTCCTTGATCAAGGTAGCGTTCTCTATGACACGCAGATCTGTGCAGACACCACAGCCTGCCTTCCATGCCGCAAAGCATCGCTCACCTTGCTCGGCCAATGCGGTCAGGATTCTCAAATGCGCCCAATCCTCGACAAAATGAATTTCTCGGATGCCCTCCGAAAACAGGACGATGCGCCCGACGATAGTTGGAGTTTCGAATGAAACAGCTCGCTCTCCTTCTCTTCAGCGCCCTCATGGGAGCCGTACTGCTCACGGGCTGGTCTTCGCAAGCCCTGGCTCAGGAAAATCCGTCCGGTGCACTCGATTTCGGTCTGACGTATCATTATAGTATGCACGAACGCAGCGCGATGAGCGTATATGCACGAGCCATGGCAGTCGACCGCGTTCCAGGCACAGTGGTTGGGCGTTTTGGCGAACTCTACGCCTCGTTAGGCGTCGGTCTCGACGGCGAACTCGTTGAATACTCGCTCGGAATCAAACTTGGCGTTGGTCTTGGTGTCGATCATTTTGTCTTTTTTGTCGCCTCAGGCCTCATGACAGACAGTTACACGTCCGTTTCGTCCAAATCTGAATCGGACGAGGTTGCGCCCGGACTTGGCATCCCCATCACGCTCGGTTTTTGGATCGATCCCTTTCCAGGCCTTTATTTTTATTTGATGGCTGAGCCGAGTTGGTCTCTTTTTGCGGACGGCGTCGTCGATGTCGACAAAAACCCGCGCCGGACAGAGCCCTTTCTCCCCTTCACATTTGCATGGGAATTACGTCTGCGTGCCGGCATAGGTTTTGATATTTCTTCGATACACATGCGCATTGATTATACATTCCACCAGGTAAATCCATGTTCATGGCATTTAATTTCAATCGGTTTCGGTTTTGCGAGCAAAAACATGCTCGATTTAGCAAATAAACCAGTCGTTAAATAAAGATAGGTCTGTATTTTTGAGGGGGGGGGGAAGTGTCCCCCTGAGCGTCTATTAGCTTTGCCCATGGCGCATCCATGGTCAAAGCTAATACGACGCTACCCCCTCGGCGCCTACGGCGCATCCGTCAAACAAGTTTCAAAACACAACGACTTATCAGACACAAAAGGATACAATATAGAATACATATAATTGTTAACCCAAATTGTGAGCGCAATAAAACGCGAACAGAATAAAAACCTCAACCGGTATTCTTTACTTTTGAAAACTCGTTTGCTAATCTGCTTTAGTGTTGAGATTCACATAGCATGTGAATCCTGAATATGATGATTTCAACGGCTGCCATTCTTGCAGCCATAAAACACTATCTGGAGGAATTTCCTATGAAAAAGTCTTTGTTTGCTATCGCAGCTATTGCTTGTCTTGGTATGTTTTCCGCCGCTTGCGATGAAGATTCTGTGAACGATTTTTTTAATGGTCTCACCGATGGCGCCTTGATCTGCACCGACATTGATGGTGAAGATGAAGACAATGATTGCAATAAATACTGCGAAGAAGCTGGTCTCAATTGCGGTGAAGCTGGTGCATGCCAGGTCAACTTGATTAGCGGCAACCCTGTTGCCAAATGTGTTGTTTCCAAAGAAGTTTGTGACGCACAGGGTCTTGAAGTTACACACGTTACACTCCATACAAGCAATGGCACCGCATACGAATCCTACAGCTGCGCTTCCGCTGCTCAGGATGTCACCTGCAACAAAGATGCTGACTGTGACGTCGAAAATGGCTACAAATGCGACATTGATGGCGACTATGTTCAGATGAACCACTGCTACAATCCCGCTGAATACGGCGTTACTGGCGACGAATACAAATACGTCAAAATCCAGGACGAATCCCCTGTCAGCAACAAAGGTGAAGACCCCGGTGCAGACATCGACGCCGTCGTTCTCATGAAAGCCGACAACAGCCAGTACTATGCATCTGACGTCAAAGCCTATTTCCGTGGTGACGGTACCTCCTCCGTCGAAAAGAACAAAGCCTTCGTTCCCGATGCAATCCTCGGTGCTCCTGACTCCGTTATCGATGTCACCAACCCCGATGGCAAATGCAAATACCTCGATATGGAAAAAACGGTTGACAAAGCCAATGATGCCTTCTTCACCTTCGTCTCCCTCGGCGGCAAAACCGAAGGCAAAGACGGTGGTTACATCATCGTCGAAATGCAGAAAGGCATGGAAAATGGCGACAAACTCTTCGTCGTCGAACTTGGTGACTGCGCTCTCGTCGCCGAAACGACCCAGTCCGGCAATTCCTCCAATGCAATCACGGAAGCTATCTCCGTCTCCGTTGCCGTTTCCGATGACTACTCCAACAATTCTTGGGTTCCCGTCATCAACAGCTCCAAAGCTGTCAAAGGTGTCGTCACCGGTACAATCGCTAACCTCTAATTCATACTTAGAAGCTGCTTAGCTTTAAAGCTCGCCCATTCGGCGAGCTTTTTTTGTTCCCTCTATCTCTCTTTCTAAGCTTTTGAACTATTGATGTCCGAACATAAATCTACCACTCAAGATCTGTTTGATGCATGGGCTCAAGATTATGAGACAATGCGAGTAGAAGTCGGTTGGTCGCCTTTTGAGCATGTCGAAGCCGCCTTCCAAAACTACAACCTTAAAGGTGCCCGTATACTCGACGTCGGCTGCGGCACAGGCGAAGTTCCGCGCAAATTACAAGCATTAGGCGCCGATCCCTACGGTCTCGATATCTCCCCCGAAATGTGCATGACTGCTGCTGAACGCAGCGAAAATATTCCCTATCTACCGCATGATCTCAACGATCCTCTGCCGTTTGATAACGACCGTTTCGATGCCATCATTGCCTTAGGCTGCCTCGAATACCTACCCGACATCGAGTCAGTCGTCGATGAATTCTGCCGCGTACTCACTCACGATGGCCTCTTTTTAGGCGTCTTTGAACGATGCGGCGAAGATTGCCCAGACGGCTGTGAAACCGAAGTCGAATTTTTAGATGAATGGATCCGCTATAGACTGCCTGAAAACGAAATTATAAAAATGATCGAAGCACGTTTTCAGACTTGTCAGTTTGACCGCGTAAACGGTTTTATTCTTGAAGACAGCGGCGAACACACGCAATACGTGCGCGTGATCGCTCGCGGTATCAAAACTAAGATCGTCTGAAATATTTGACGGCATGCGTTCCCGCTTTAGCGCCGTCAGCGACGGCTTTGGATACCTGCAAAAGACCGCCACTGCAATCACCGACGGCGTAAAGCCCCTCTAGCGTCGTTTGACAATTTTCATCGACGACAATGCGTGATCCGTCCACTTCAGCACCAATTTTTTTGGCAAAATCTGAACTACCTGCAATCCCAACGGCTACGAAAAATCCGTTTTCGTCAATCTTCGTTCCGTCCTCAAGCTCAACAGATTCTAAACGCTCCGTACCATTTAAACGTGCAATCTTGCGCGTCTCAACGCGCAAATTTTCGGGTAAACCTTCGCAAGTCAGAGGCTTTCCATCTGTAAACAACGTAACTTCTTCACTCGTCGGCAGCAAGACATTCGCTTCGTGCAGCGCATATTCTCCACTGCCCAACACGGCAACTCGCTTTTTACGGTAGAAGAACGCGTCACAAATGGCACAATAACTCACGCCTCGACCTTCCAATTCGCGTAATCCTGGAATTTTCGGCGCAATGCGGGCTGCACCTGTCGCCATAACAATGACATCTGCCGGATAACACTCTGTTTTGGTAAGCACCGTCATTTTTTCTTCGCCCCAAACGAGCCCCACCGCTTCATCCTGTTTGATCACAGCTCCCAATCGTTTGGCCTGGGCGATTCCACGCTCAAACAATTCAATTCCCGAAATTGGTTCAGCAAATCCATAGAAATTATCAATGATTTTTGCCATACCTAATGCACCGCTGTCTTTATATAAAATTGTAACAGGAATCTCCGCTCTCAAAAGATAAATTGCCGCAGAAATTCCTGCCGGTCCCGCACCAATAATCACTGCATTCTTAGACATACGCTTGTTCAACTCCAATGAAATTATATTGAAATATTTAATATCACACCGATCCATGCAAATATGCATGACAGATGAAACTCAACCGACGCTTATTCCAGCATAAAAGCCCCGTAACGCAAGAACTATAAACGCAGAAAAGTGAGCATCAACAAAAAAGGCACCGAAAACTCGGTGCCTTTAGTTAAATTAGCGTAATGACCTAGCCCTTATAGTTCCAGTGCCACAACTCTTGTTCCCAGTTCTTAAATTTATAATTGTTAACGGCATTATTGTTGTTATACAGCCACTTATAAAGGTCTGTTGCGGGACCTTTTTTGCCGCCGCAATCCTGAAGATCAAGCGCTGCGCCGTGCTGATGAGGGCTGCTACCAGGAAGTGCAGCCGTGTTACCGTTACCATAAATGTACAAGGCGTACAACTCGATCTGACCAGAGTTTTCACAACCTTTAGCATACGTAGCCTGGGTCGTCATCGAGCGATAAGAAGACTCAATGCCGATACCATTCGGAGCTTTGCCAGCCTTTTTCGCTGCTTCAGACATTTTGCGATAGTAATCAGCACCACCAGATTTAATAATCGCAGCTTTACCATTTTTGTCGTCATAAAAAGTATCAACGTCAATCTTACCTAAAGATTTACCGCTTTCGTACGCTGCTGTATCGTTCAAGCTAATCGTTGCAGACTTGTTGTTGCGAAGATCTTTCCACATAGTAGAGGTAACAACACCAACGTTGTTGACAGAGCTGCTCCAATAACCTCGCGAGAACTGATAATACATAACGTGCGTTAATGTATTCAAACCAACGCCACCGTCTAGCCCGAGCGTCTGAGAAATCACCTTTTTATCAGCACGCGCTGTCGAAGCGATCTGACCCGCAAGTGCACGATTCAAAAGCGCCTGAAGCGTATAGACCATGCTCTTGTTACCAGATTTTTTCGTGTCAAGCGTATCGCTTCCTTCGTAGACCATATTGTTGGGAACGCCGGCATCCAAGATATCCTGTTTCCAATCACCGGTCACAGTAGGTGCGGGCGCCGCGTCGCTTGCACCGCCGCCGTTACCTCCCGCATTATTATTCGTACCGGAATTCGAGTTGGACTGGCTGTTACTCTGATTGTTGCTGTTGCTATTTTCTTTTTTACCCGAAATAACAACCTCAGGCAAAAGCGTCCCAGGAAGATTAAGACCGTGTTCAATTGCATAATCGAAGGACAGGTCACCGACTTTGCCATCAGCCGTAAGAACTTTTGTCGCAGCCTGCCAATCAGCAATCTTCAAAACCGTCTGCTCATCATAAGAACCCGTTTTTTCAGCACCGACGTAATCCTGAAGCTCTTCTACGAGGCCAGGATTGCGTTTGGTGTTATACTTAATAGCACCTTCAATATCGATACCATGGGGATTCTTATCAGCAGTCTGCTCAGGAGCACCTGTGTCAATTTTTCCGTCCGTTTTTTCCTCAGCAGCTTTAGGCGCTTCTTTGGCAACCGTGACCGGCGTTGCGGCTCCCGTAATCGGATGACGTTTAAGGATCTCGCTCATAATCGGCATCGTACCGACCTGCTTATCTTTAACAGTCGAATCATATTTGCCGTCAGCAACATATTTGCCGCCGTGGTACATCGTTGTACCTGCAGTAACGTACGCTGTAGGATCGGAGGTATGATATTTACGATAGCCCCAACCATTGTAGCCTTCGGTAAAGGCACACATCGCGGCAAGATCGTTGCAAGTATAATTAAGATTGAGCGTCTTGATCGTTTTGGAACGATTGCGCGTTAAAGCATCGACAGCAGCCTCGACAAATTGGTCTTTACCAAAATAAATGCCTACAGGAACATGCGTCGTCTTTGCGCCGAGCGGATCACCGTTGTGGAGATAAACGCCATCTTTAAACGATGCTTCACGAGACCAGACAGCTGCAACAATTGCAGGAGGCAGATCTGCCATCTTAGCGATTTTATCGATAGTATCGTATCTTGCATCGACTTTCTGAAGAATGTTTTCGAGCGCAGCATCTTTGTTATCTTCACCTGTTGCCATGGCAGGATCGCCGCCATTCGCTTTGATGTAGTTGCTGTAATCGATGTACGCCATCTTGTTCATCGACTGACCACCGAACTGACCATCTGCGCCGAGACCATTGTTAAGCTGCCAATTGGCGATCGCCTGAATATCGGCTTTTACAAATTTGTCTTTTGACTCAGGTCTGCCAACAAGCTTACGGAGATACGGTCGCATTGTTGTGCCAATATTATCCGTGTTGTTGTTAAAGGTAATCGCTTTTTCGATCTCTTTGGCCGTAAGCGTTGCTGTCTGCCAGACGTCGGCTTCATCACTAGCTTCAGCGCCTTTTTCAGCACCTTTCTGTGCCGTTGCAGCAGACATATCGGCTTTAGCTTTAACATCGGTGGGAACGGTTGCCGGTTCAGCCTGTTGTTCCGTCTGCTTGATCTGCTCCTGAGCTTGAACAACCTGCTGTGCTTCGCTCTTCGCTTGAGGTTCTACGAATTCTTTCGATACGACACTCCAGTCCGGACGACCAAAACCTACAATGTGATTTTTGGCGTTCGTATAATCCTCATACGTCTTTTCTTTTACAACCGTTCCGTTACGCGAATTTCCAGCAGTCGTATTGCCCTCAAGCGTTACGATTTTTTTGCCAGAAACAGACTTCACAATACCAACGTGATTGATTCGATCCTGACCGCTGTGGTTGAAAAATACAAAATCGCCTACCTTGGGCTCAACAAAAACTTCGGCTGTTGAGTAGGTCGTTTGTTTGACGGATACTTTATTAATAGTTTTGTAGTCGTAACTCTTGTACGTCTTCTTTTTTTCTGTACTATCTTTGTTACTCTGAAGATTGCCCATATTTTTAGCTGTGGCAGAGCAAAGTGCACTCATCCCACCCATCATTTTTCTGGCGTTGTCCTCACCAAACGACTCCATCATGACGGCATCACAGTACATATTGCACCAGTACTGGTTCGTAAAGTTAGCGCTCTTCGTAGCAATGGAGTAATCACGTCCAAAACGCGTAAAGTTATCCGTACCAGCACCAGCAGTCGCATCCGTTAAATTGCTCGCGTTGTTTTTTTCGGTATAACCTTCATAAAACGAACCGTAATCAAGCATTTTGTCCGTAGCTGAATCATAGCTATTGCCCGCTTTTGCAAGCTTGGCGCTGTTCTCATCAAGATTGATTGAGCCTTTCATCGCATCCCAAGTCTCGGCATCAACAGTACCCGTCGGCTCAAGACTATGCTTTGACTGGAAACTCTTAACGGCCACCTCGGTGTTTTCATCAAATCTGCCGTTAAGAAATGTTTTATGACTTACTTTTTTCGCGTAATCTCCATCCTGCATCAACATAGCTTGCAGTTCAAAAATCTCTCGCTTGTTCTTATCGCCAAGCTTCATCGGAAGATAACTGCGAGAGTCCTGTGCCTTGCCCTGGTCTTTGCTCGATGCATTGACAGCTTGCTTGCCAGCGTCCGCTTTGACGTCTAGCTTCTTGCTCTGTTCCTGTGCGTATGCATTTGTTCCAGCCATTGTCTTTCTCCTTGTGTTAACCAATTAACGAAACAACACACCACAAATTTTTCTGTTATCTATATAGCATGAACACATTGGTGCGAGGAATGATTTTGTTTAAAATTATATTTTAAATTCCTAAACACATTTCTACAAACATTCAACCATCACACAAATCCTCCGCATATATTTCAGATTTCTGTATTTTTTCTCCCCCTCTACAACCTCTGCTCCAACGGCCCACACACTCGCGCACTCCCCTCTATCATGACACCACTATCCTCACACATAACCCTTCTAATATTATTAATGATCACACTAAGATTTGAGCGGAATCTGTGCCCGAATCATGCGTTGAACGTTCGGATTGTCAGACGCCATCAGTTCAGCTGGCGTACCCTTGCATGCAATCACACCCTCGTACACCATGGCAATCTGATCCGCGATCCTAAACGTCGAAACCATATCGTGACTGATGACAATCGTCGTAAGCTCAAATAAATCGTGCGCCTCCAAGATCATGTCGTCGACGTATCGAATCATGATCGGATCCTGACCCGTCGTTGGCTCATCGTAAATCATCAACTCCGGTTTAGAAATAATAGCACGTGCCAAACCCACACGTTTGCGCTGACCCGCCGAAATATCCGACGGCCACGCATGCGCAATCGATTCGAGCTTTAGTCGCTCTATCATTTCCTCAACGCGCATTTTGATCTCAGCTTTGGATGGCCCCCCAATCCGTTCCGCTAATGGAAATGCAATATTATCAAATACGGTCAGCGAATCAAACAGTGCAGCACCCTGAAACAACATCCCAATCTTCGTACGCATGACCTCACGATCTCGTTCGGAGCACTTTGTAAGTTCCAAGCCGTTTACATTTACTGTTCCCGAATCGGGCACAAACAACCCTAAAATATGCTTTAATAATACCGATTTACCCGACCCCGAACCACCAATAATGACAGTGATTTTTCGCCTAGGAATATCTAACGAAACACCTTTTAATACCTGATGTATACCAAAAGTTTTATGCAAATCTCTCACTTTGACATAAGGCTCTGCTTCGATGGTGTTCATCGTCTTTTGAGCCTTGTTTTCTGCTGCTAAAAACCTTTTTACTTCAGGGATATCACATCTATATATTTCTTCAAGCGTGCCTTCAAATATAATTTTTCCTTTATGTAAAAAAGCAACATTATCTGCAAGGCGTTTGATCGATTGTATATCATGCGAAATAATAACACTCGTCAAATCGTACATTTCCCGCATTTGTTTGATTAAATTATCAACAAATACGATCATAACAGGATCAAGTCCTGTCGTCGGTTCATCAAAAAAGACAAGTTCAGGTTGATGAATCAACGCACGAGCAAACGAGACGCGCTTTTTCATACCACCAGACAACTCTGACGGAAACTTATTAATTGCATGTGAAAGTCCAAGCGGCTCCAGTGCTTCTTCAACTCGCTTTCGTATCTCATCATCTTTCATTTTTGTGTTTTCGACGAGCGGGAAAGCAATATTATCACAAACCGAAATTGAATCGATCAAAGCATAATCCTGCAAAATCGTTCCCGTTCGTTTGCGTAAAGCCGTAATCGTAGACGTATCACATTCCGCCGTATTCTTGCCGAATAACCTGCACACGCCTTCTGTAGGCGTCAAAAGACCATTCATCGTTTTAATAAGAACAGACTTTCCACACCCAGATTCGCCCATAATAACCGTCGTTTTGCCCACCGGAATATGAAGCGAAAGATCATCTAAAACGATTTTATCGCCAAATTTTGTCGTAACATGCTCAAGCGCTACGATATCGCCATCTTGCGGCGTCCATCTGACATTTTCGGGAAGAAGCAGGTTAGGTCGATTCATAATATTATTTTTAGTTATGATATTATTTATTATTTTTTAGCGCTCGCTATTTGGACACAGCCAAATACGCGAGACGCTCGCTCGCTTTTCAGTCCGGCCTAAACGGCCGTCCCTCAATACGCGCGCGTTTTATAATGGCATGACGTCCAATGCAAATTGCTTCTAATGACAAAAAAGGGCGCACCTAAGCACGCCCTAAACTTATAATATTAAATATTATAATTAGCGTTCAATACCAGTAAAGTAAAGTTGAACGTGTTCGTAATCTGCGATTGCATTGGCTTCTTTCATGAGCATGAGACCTGCGAGGCCTGCAGAACCCGTTGCGGAAGGACGAATCGCCGTGTTCTTATGGGCAATCTCATGCGCGCGATTGAGGTGATCTTCGTCAGCCACGAGGGGAATACCGCCAGTACGAAGCATGGTCGACAAAATAGCAAACCAATCGTAAGTTTCGTCGTCGAGAATTCCGTGCGCAACAGAGTGCGGAGTAGACTCCCACGGCCACATAAAGATGTTCTTTTTGTTTGCAGCAATGCGAATAATCGACTGAACTTCCGTCGAATCCCATGCCGAACGAATGCAATCGGCCATCACGAGACGTTCATTGATAGCCGCTGCATCGTGCATCTGAGCACGTTCTGCAGGAGCCATATCGTCGACAAACGGCTTGAGGTCGGGCAACGAAACACCTTTAAGACGCGCATCAATGAGTTTTACAACGCGATCGTAGGCACGGGCGAGCGGGAAAGCACCGCGCGTCTGAAGCGTATGGAATCTCGGCAAACTGTTGAGCGGATCGAATCGCATAACATCAGCGAGTGCCTGAGCCGAACTGGATGCAAGAGCACCGCCACCAACCTGAACAAACATGTGATGACAATCGAGTCTGTTCGCTTTCCACCAGTCAAAAACTTCGTAAGCGAGCGTCGAACCACCTTCGATCGTAAGACCGTTATCGGGGCCCTGGCAGGTAAAAGGAATCGCACCATTTTTGACAGCTTCGAGGGACTGAATATAGCAGGGATCACCGAGCTGGCCTTCAACACGCTCGCAAATATGAAGATTTGCGCCCAAAGCTTTCAGTTTTTCAACGACGGATTCTTCAGCATCGGTCGGAATATAGACTTCCAGTTTGCAACCTGCTGCCTTCGAAACGACTGCCGCCGCGAGTGCCGCATTGCCGCAACTGGCAATTGCAAAGGGACGTTTCATCGCTTCAGCGCCGAGGTTGAGCAAAATACCAAAAAGGTGACGCGCTTTGTGTGAACCGCCAACGTTGTTCGTTTCGTCTTTAATATATAAATTCTGAGTCGGTGAAAGATTGATGGCATCCGCAAGTTCACGTTCGATAGACATCGGCGTTTCGGCAAACGTGCGACCGTCGATCGCGTTAAGACGACCATCGAGCTGGGCAATGCGCTCGAGATAATCCACATCGCTGTGACGGGCATTGAGCGTACGATGATAGCCCAACAGACGATGACGATAGCGAACGAACGGATTCTTAGAATCTTCGAGCTCGCTTCGCTGCCACAACGCCTGAGTGATCATGTGTTTTTTCTGAAGCACGTGATTCACTTCAGGTAGATCGTCGCGGTTCGGGCAGCAGAATGTTGCAGAATCATAAGCGTGGACGCGTGTACCGCATCCAACGCAGGAAACGTAATGGTGCTGAGGAATCATTGAATTTCCTAAATTCAGGCCAATTAAGAAATGAATTTCCTGCGTCAGTGGCCATCTAATGACGCGCGGCTTATTATACAGTTTATGTCATTATAATGTCATAGATCTGCATCGTGTGTTTTTATATTATATATTTTCTTACAATATAAATTCGGAGCAGAAACTCGGAGGGGGTAGCGGCGTATTTGCAAAGCAAATAGCCGCTCAGGGGGAGACTTCCCCCTTCAAAATATCGTTAGATATAAAAACGCAAAAGCCCGGACTTTTCGGCGGCCATTCGGCGCGCCTCAATACGCCCGGGCGCGAGTTCTTTTCCGCCCATCCGGCCAACCGTCTGGGCGTCAATACGAACTCGCTCACATTTTTACCTTACGGCTTAGTAATCACTATCGGATTTAGCGCCGTTGATGATTGCAATACCAGCCGAAACGCCAAGACGCGTTGCACCAGCCTTGACCATAGCGATTGCAGTTTCGGTATCGCGAATGCCGCCCGAAGCTTTAACGCCGACTTCAGCGCCAACGACGCGGCGCATGAGGGCAACGTCTTCGACCGTTGCACCGCTCTTGTCACCAACTTTTGCGAAGCCAGTGCTGGTCTTAACGAAGTGAGCGCCAGCAGCTTTAGAAAGTGCGCAGGCGATGATCTTTTCTTCGTCAGTGAGGAAGCAGGTTTCGATGATGACTTTGACGAGCGTGCCTTCGACGCTTTCGACGACTTTGCGGATATCGTATTCGACGAGCGCATAGTCTTTGCTCTTGAGCGCGCCAACATTAATAACCATGTCGACTTCGACGGCACCGCAACGGACAGCTTCCTGAGCTTCGTAGCATTTGGACGCAGTCGTGCAAGCTCCGAGAGGGAAGCCGATAACAGCGCAAACATTGACGCCGGAATCTTTGAGGAGTTCAGCTGCCATGTGAACCATGGTCGTATTGACGCAAACGCTTGCGAAATGGTTTTCACGCGCTTCTTTGCAGATTTTTTCAATCACTGTGCGGTCTGCATCGGGCTTGAGGTAGGTGTGATCAATGATACCAGCGAGATCTTTACCGGTGATGTGATCGACATCTTTGATGCCGAGCGTACGAGGATCGATGGATTTTACGGTATCGATACCATCAGCACAATGACATTTAGAGCAGGACATGGGGCATTCTCCTTTTATAAGTTAATGCGGCGAAAAAGCCGCGCGATGCGTACGAAATTGACGCACCATGAATTTTCTTCAATTATATCAGATACAATAAAAAATAGATTCAATAAAAATGGCGCTGCGAGCAGCGCCACGTGCTGTATGACACTTAAAGTTTGCGCTGGATCGTCGTGGCCAGATCTTTTAGCTGCTGATCTTTTTTGCAGATCGTCGACGAGCAAGAAATCATCACGACGGAGCGTTTGTTTTTGTCATAGAAGGCGAGCTCTGCAATACCGTGATGTGCAGCGATAAAAGCTTCTGTACCGACATCTTTTAGTTTTTTGCCACCAAAAGACTGTTTAAAAAGATCCTCAAAACGCTTGGAAGCAGCCATGTCGTTATTGAGCTTCCAAACCTGAACTGCAAAACCGAGTTCAGAAGTTTTATCTGTCGAGTAGCGAATGACGTTGTAGCGGTTATCGGAGTCCTGGCCAACGAGATCGGTTTGCGTGAGCGCACCTGCGTATCCCGTATGCTCGCGCAAATCCTGAATGCTCATGATATTGTCGATGTTAGGCCCTGTACGTTTTTTGGCCTGACGCGGCTTGGGAGCATCTTCATCGACAGCGAAATCAAAACTTTCACCGGATTCGGAAGGAGCGAATGCAGGCTCTGGTTTCGTGTCATCGTCACGCTGAGGCTGTCTATCTGCGACTTCGGCGTCTTCTTGAGCAGCGGGTCTGCCACGTCGAGCGGAACCATCCCCATTTTTAGAAGCTTCGTCGTTTCGACGCGCGATTTCTTCATCCGAAGGGGCATCATTGCCCTTTCCAGCATGTCGAACGGGACGATTGCCGGAAGGCGTACGTTTAACCTTGGCGTTATCCTCTGCCTTGTCATCAGGCGTATCGTCTGCAGCAGCCGAATCATCTCCGTCTTCGGCGAGATCTACAGTACGCTCTGCGACATTTTTAGCACGAACGGTCTTGGACTTAGATTTATCTTTAGAGCACGCTGTAAAAACGAGCATTGAGCACAGGACTATGAGAGCAATGCGCTTGATCATGAGATCCTCTTAGAACATGAAGTAGAGATTAGCGATGACATTCCACGAAACTTCGGGATCATACGAGTCGTCTTCACGATTATACGTGCCCGATTTGGGAAGTTCGGGGTAAGAACCACCGACGTAGGCCCAAGCATCTCCCGGAACAAATACGCCCGCACCGATCTCAAAACGGAAGCGGTCAGATTCTTCGTAAAACAGTTTGGCATCAGCTTCAAAGCCATACCAAATGGAGTTACCCGGTGTCGCTTCTTTTTCGAGGGCAGCAGCCGTCATAAGATCCAGTCTGGCACCCAGTGACATTGTCATCTGCGAAAGCTCGAGCGGGAACTTGTATTCGCCGTAAAGGTTAAGATACCACGCATTGTTAATGCCGCCCATCAACTCGTTGAACATGATTTCATCAACGCGATAATTTGCATCAAAGCGAAGCAACGAGCCCATCGGAATGAATTCTTCAATCATCTCATCGCCACTGTAGACCATGTTGTCGGCCCACGCAAAGCCGGTTTTGAGACCAGCGACGAGGTCACGCCACCAAACTTCGGCTTCGATACCCATACCAATCTGAACGATATCGCGTTCTTTGCCTTCGTCGCCATCGTCAAGTTCGACCGAACCAATGGCACCGACAAATTCTGCTTCGAGACGGAGCATGACTTCTTTGGGAAGTGGAATATAGAAACGGCCCCACAAATCGAAGACATGTGCTTCGGCACCTTTAGCAAACATCTGGTACGAAGCATAGGCCCCTGAATCCAGCTGAATAGCCGTCGGCTCAGGAGACTGTCCTTGTTCGCGGTACGAATAAAAAACACCCCAGTCGGCAACCCATTCACGCGTCTCAAAGAGTTTGCGATAGCGCGTGTCGATTTCCTGCTGCGATATCGGACGATCAAAAATTGAAATCGTAAACTGAAGGACGTCGTCTGACTCGTTTAGATCGAACGCCTGAGCGTGTGAGTCGGGCGAATAACTTGCAATCCCCGAATTGACAAAGTCCCACGAAAAATCGAGGTAAAGCACGTCGAAGAAAGGATCGCGGATACGCCATTCGATCTTGTCGATCGCATCCGAGGCGTTCGCATCGAGATTCTTCCAGCCGTGACCTTCGATAATCTGCTGATCGCGCTTGTAAACACCACCATCATT
Source organism: Myxococcota bacterium (assembly GCA_045599585.1). GTDB lineage: Bacteria > Myxococcota_A > Bradymonadia > UBA4248 > UBA4248 > RGIG464. The sequence goes on along the minus strand of JAZRWH010000150.1, from coordinate 19,050 downwards.
ATAAACGAGTCCCATACCCCAATGGGTAGGAACACGACCGGCTCGAAACGTACCGATAATTGTATCAGCTTCACCATAAAGAGCTTTAACACGAACGGCATTCGACAAAATCGAGTCCGTATCCGAAGACGAAGCACCGTCGAACGAATAGAACTGCTTGGCACCCCAATCGTGTTTTAGTCCGTTTGGAGACGTTCCGAGCACGAAGTTGTCCATGATATCCAACGTTCCCGAAATGCGAACCGATTCCGTAATATGAATCGTCGGCTGATATCGAAAACGCATATTCGCTCCAAGAAGTGCATCCGAATCTTCCTCGCTGATATTTTCTTGGGCATCCGAGCCGCGCTGACTGGAGTTGAGCGGTGCACCGACAGGCGAAGTACCACGCGTATTGAGGTCGTAGTTGCCGAAATAGTTCATGCGCGTACGGAAATAACCGTGATGTTCGAATCGGGGAAGTCTTTCAGTCGTCTTGTAAACGGGCGGAATATAGGCAGGCGCTGAGGCAACTTTGGGTTCAGCTGCTGGTGCTGCTTCTGAAGAAGAAGCAGGTTGAGCACCCTCTGGGTAAGCGGTCGACAAATTGCGCATCGCCTCTTTACGGGCTTCTTTACTCGACTTCTGCGCTTCGACCTGCTTTGTCACATTTACTTCAGGCGCTGGTGCTGGTGCAGCTACAGGCTCCGAGGTCACCTCTGGAGCCGCTGCGACTGCCGCATCGGACGAAGCTTGGGTTGCCTCAACCGGCACTGCCTCAACCGCTTCTGACGAAACAGAGGCTGCTGTTGAACTATCTTCCACTGCAGCATCAGCTACAGCATTGGCCTGCTCAGCATCCTGAGCATAAGCCGCTACGGGCATCATTAATGCAGTCGCCATAACGAACGCTGCGCGCTTAAAATTCTTATCCAAACCGTGATTCCTGCTATATTTCGTTAATCGCGCAAATGCTGAAAATTCAGCATCAACTCTGTTTCTATACCTTGTGTTATAAGATGCCGCAATACTCTGCGGCCTGACCTTTCTAAAAAGGCGCGTGATTATCACGTTCAGACGCATTTTTTGCCACAAATAAACCACACATCTTCATTTTTTTGTTTTTCAATGACTGACGTCCGGCTAAACGCCGCTGCGCTCCAACGCACCGTTTGCCTTCAAACTCGGCGTTTCAGCCTCATTTCAACACGTTTGACTTCTATCACATTCCCACAGTACGCAGGCAATTCATGTCAGAACAGCTCAACTACGGCTTTTTACTCATCGACAAACCCACCGGTATTTCTTCTTTTTCGGTACTTCATCAACTCGACAAACATTTTTCTTTGAGCCGATCCAAACAAAAACTCGGTCACGGCGGTACGCTCGACCCCGCAGCCTCAGGATTACTCGTCGCAGCCGTAGGCAAAGCCACACGCCTGCTTCGATTTTTTTTGGGTAGCGACAAACGCTATCTGGCACACGTGCGTCTTGGTGCTCGTACCACAACCGACGACGCTATGGGAGAGGTCACCGAAACAGCCCCCTTTGAACATCTCCATCGCGATCACATCGAACAGGCATTAGATGCCTTCCGCGGCCCAATCAAACAAGTCCCGCCCGATTTTTCTGCTCTCCACGTCAATGGCAAACGCGCCTACGAACTTGCCCGCAAGGGCCGCGAAATCGAACTGCCTGCACGTGACGCCACGATCTACGAAAATACCCTGACAGCTTGTGATCTGCCAAACGACCCCGTCATTCAACTCGACATTGCCTGTTCAGGTGGCACATACATCCGATCGATTGCCCGTGATCTCGGTCAAAACCTCGGTTGCTACGCCCATCTCTGCGGACTCCGACGCACACAATCCTGCCGTTTCGACCTCTCACAAGCGCACACGCTCGATCACCTCCTCGAACAGTCTTCACTCGCCCCATTCCTCCTCCCCTGCGAACAGGCTCTCTCATTCATGGAAGCCGTCAAACTTTCGCAACGCGAAGCCGAATTTCTCATGGCAGGTCGACCCGTTAACTTCAAACACCTCAAACCCGGCGCATACCGCCTCCAATGTGAAGACAACCCCAAGCTCCTTGCTGTCCTCGAAAAAGGCGACGGTATCAACATCACGCGCGTCGATACGCCGAACGATTAATCTACAACGCAACCCCATGAAACAAACACAAACGAAAACCTTCTTTGCAGCGCTCCTGTTCTTAGCCTCTACCTGTGCGTGCAATCCCATCGAACGCTGCTATCGCGACGAAGATTGTAGCGACAAGATGATCTGCAACGCCCAGGGCGAGTGCGATTATCGATGCAATATCGACGAAGATTGCCAAAGCGACCTATTTGTCTGCGCCGAACACGAGTGCGTTTTGAAAACGCCCTCCACCCCGATTGATCCGCCCAATCCAAACGATCCCGTTGAACCGACGTTCAAATGTCCTGAAGGCATGGCTTCAATCATGGACGTCTTTTGCATCGATAAATACGAAGCCTCTCGCGCTGATGCCACAGCCACCTTCGAAGGCAGCAGCACTGAACGCGCCTATAGCCGCCCAGGCGTCAAACCTTGGAATATCGGCAACGATAATGCCGCCGCCGAACGAGCCTGCCAAGCTGCTGGCAAACGTCTCTGTTCACCGACCGAATGGGAATACGCTTGCCACGGCCCCGAAAATACAGTTTACGCATACGGCGATACGTACGATCCTAAAATTTGTAACGGACTCGATACCTTCGAAAAACGCGGCTTTCACATCACGCCAACAGGAAGTTTCGAAAACTGCACAAATGCCTGGGGCGTCTACGATATGAACGGCAATTTGTGGGAACATACCGCCAACGGAAACGCAAGCACAGTACGAGGCGGAGCCTTCAACTGCGTCGACTCCATGGGCAACCACAAGTGTTCGTATATCCCCCAGACATGGTCTCCCCTGTCGATGGGATTTAGATGCTGTCTCGATTGGGGAGCCGAATTGCCACAAGATGACGCCGAAGACGATCCTGACAAAGACATTTCACAAAACGTACCGCTCTATCACGCCCCTTCCCCACGACCACATACGTTTAATACACAGCGCACGCATGAAATATGGTTGGCTCAGGCAAACTCCGAACAAGACACGCTAACTGATGCCGTACATGGGCTTGGACTTTCGCTTACCAACACCAACCAAGACCAAACGTGTATTTCGCCTGACGAAGCAATCCTTGCAGCCTCCAGCCTTTGGAACGATGACGCCTCACAGGCTTATGCGATCGATATCCTCAAAAAAGCGCGTAGCTGTAATGCCTCCAACGATGCACTCGACATTGCACTCGGCACGGCCTATGCCCGCAGCGGCAACACCTCTTGGGCGCTCAAGACGCTTAAACCCCACGCCGACAGCTCGTGTGAAGCACGCGCATGGACTGCATGGACGTACCTGCAAATGGCCATGCCCGACGAAGCCATGCGCGTGCTCGATCAAAATCCTGTCTGCAACTCCGACGAAGCGACTGGCCGTCTTTTGCTGCTCAAAGCTTCGACGGCACTTGCCAAAAATGATCAACCCGCCGCACAACAGGCACTCCAAACGGCATCAGACCAAAACGCTCTGTACGAAAGCGACGCCACGATGATCGGCACACTCATGCAGCAAGCGGGCCTCGTCAATGACCCCAACTTTACGTGGCGTATCGAAATCAATGGCGGTGTATCGAGCAATCCTATGAGCAGTTCGCCTGACGACCGAAAACTAAACGACAGCAATCAAGCCGGTGGATTTGTCGGCACAGACCTTCGCTTTGCCATCGATCCGTGGAAACGCGCTCCGCTGCGAGCCATGCTTGAAGGTCAGGTTACAGGCCAATGGCTCCCCGCAAAAGCTTTCAAGAATGCGAGCTATCTCGATCTAACAGGCCGCCTTGGGCTCATACACTCGGTCTACGCCCAAGATGCGCTCAAATTCGGACTGTACTACAAACCCGACTTCGTCTTTTTGGCAGGTAGTGATCAGTACAACAAAGGGCCGCTACTGTTCTATGCAGGCCATCGCATAGAGTTTGACGCTGAAATCAACAAATGGCTCTACGTCTTTGGCGGTTACGGCCACAGAACCTTTCGGCAAAAAGTCCGCACACGCGACGAAGTTGACTTGGGAGCAGGCGGCTTTCACACACTGCCATGGGCGCTTAAACTCACATGGGGCCTCGGTTTTAGAAATTGGCTCTCGTCGGGAGACATGTATGATCTTAACGGCTTCAACCTAAGCTTGGCCCTCGACCGCGCCTTTGTTGACGGCATCATCAACGTACGCCTTGGAACTTCGTTTGCCTACGACGACTACGCCAAATCCAAGGGCTATTTTGACGCTTCCTCAGCACGCAACGATACGCTGTGGCGCGCCAATGCTCAACTTTGGTTCACAATCCCCAGTGTGCACGGATTGTCGCTCGGACTTCAGGTCAAATACGCCCAACGCTGGAGCTCCGCACCCGATTATGCCTACGATGACGCTCGTGCAATCGCTTTTATTCGCTGGTCTGGCGAAGCCTTTTTCTACAATCCTAAATCCACGCACGATGACGTCTATGCCCTACCATGGAATAGCGCATCCTCTCAAACTGCCACAAACATCCGCGATATCATTCAACAAGACGAAGACCTTCAACGTACCTCTTCATGTTTGAAAAACTGATGCGCTTGTGCTTCGCCGTATGGCGACGTTGCCCAATACGGCCGCACAGTACATAATAAATTACGGTTGCATCCAAAAAGCGGGACGAACAGCGATATCTGAATAATGGACACGACCACCTCTAAAGTTGATCGTGCCATTGTAGTCAACGCAAGATGCATTAATATTGTAATCGCCCGACGTCCGGAGCCACCAGTATGAATAACATTGAGCATCGACACATGTTCCATCATCAGAGTCTATGACTGATGACGAACCCAAAACATAAGCGCCGGCTTTCACTGCATAACGCGTCGCATCCGCCTTACGGTCTGTGTCGTTCCTAAAATATGTCTGAACTTCATTAATGCTAAGAAGAAAGATCTTATCCGTCGTCGCACTGCCAGGCAATGATCCAGAAGAATGTTCCGGATTTTCATGGGCTGGAACGTTGGACATAACGATTTTGCTTTGTTCCTCTAGCGTAAAAGCCGTGTCATAGAAATTATCCGCCACAAAGTTCTCGCCATCCGTGTTGAATGAAGCGTCATAACCATTAAGCCATGAACGAATCGTGCTCCTATCCCAATTGAGTGAAGAATAAGAGAGGTTGAATGGCTTCACGTCGAGCACTTTTTCACTGATGAGAAGCGCTTTGCCATCTTGAATCGCAAGAACACGCCACGTGATAGGTTCCTTGCCATTGTTGGTGTTATTATCCTGCTCGTAACGGCCCAAGGTGACCACATCTCCCACAGAAAACTGTAAACATGCATCGCCGTTCTGTTTGTAGCCAGACGAACACTTGCAATTTCCTGCAGTTCCTTCCCAATGCTTGGCAGTATTACATACACAAGCATTTTTTGAGACGTTGTAAATTTCTCTACTGCCACACGTTTGAGGATTCGGGTTGGGATTAGGATTGGTGCTGTTTTCAGCAACACATGCGGGATTGCCATTGGAATCTTGACCACAGACCATGTTTTTCGTCATGCAATTCTCCATAGCATTCGTCCCATCCGGTTGGCATGTGATAAGAATACCATCAAAACACGTCGGTTGGCAGGCATTCGATGCGCCATGGTCAGAATCGTCATCACAGCCTAGAGAAAGCGCCATGACAGCGAAGCCCAAATGCAAACCGTGTCGGAATTTGTTTATCATAAATAGTTTTCCTTTTTTTAGAGCTTCGCCTATGCACGATGTGCATACGTCGCTCGCTGGCTAGCGTCGTCTATTCGCTTTGCGAATAGACGACGATATTAGACGTTTTTTATCCAAATAAAACTTTTATGACCCTCGTCACACTATTTTCTCGGTTTAAGCTTTTGAGACCCCAGACGGGCGATGTTTTCTTGGTTTAAACTATTGAGCCTCCAAAAATAAAAAGAGTACTGTTAATTTGCACGCGTCGCGAAGCCAAAGGCAAGCAGCGGGCGTACCAAGCGAGCATGCACGCATGGTGAAGACAAACGAAGTTCTCGCATGCAACGTCGTAACGCTTGAAAAATAAAAAATATTACAATCATTGACACAAATCATAATTTAGATATGTACAGCATTATTGTATCGGCAAGAAAATTGCCTATAAAATGATTGTTGCACACAAGTGCAGCATTGATAACATCAAAGATGTCTCATCTGGAGGTATATGGTATGCGCAATCCCGTGTTCAACAAAGCCATCGATATTCGTAGGAACATAAAACCATTCTTAACCCTGGGGTTACTGCTTACTTGTGTATTTTATGTTACATCTGCTTTTGCAGATGATAACGGTGGACAACCCGTCGTCAACAAACAAATACAAAATCGAGTAACCACAACAGAGACAGATCATTCATCACAATCAACATATGATTATTATTGTGGTCTTGCAGAAGTATATTCCAACGGTCGTTGTTCAGACGATAATGTCACTGTAATCGGCATTCGCGGTTGGAATTATAACGGCAAGGACAACGCTGAGGATTATATTGTCAATGACAATCCACTTGATCGCTGGCGTATCGCAGATGATACGATAATCGTGCTCTATAAAGAAAATGGTTCTTCATACGCTTATAAATACAAAGCAACTGTAGATCCACGCAGCTTTGGAGAGGATAATGCCTACTATGCACATTTAAAAGCAGGTAGAGTTTATTCTTATAAAGAAACACAAGTAAACTTCGGTGGTTACATGGGCTTTGGTATGAGCGGCAGTAATTCGATTTACAATAAAAGCAACAACCAAGGTCAGGCGTTGTCAGATGTCTATAAAAAACTCTACGGCGAAGTTGATAAAACAGGAACTTATATTGTCAAAAATATAAAGTATCAATCAGGTAACAGCGTAGAAGTAGAGCGGTACGATCGTAAAGGGCACGTATTGCCACAAAATCGCAATATGTATAACGGCGTCACACGAAACAATCTAAATGCAACAGATATTATGCTTCACGCAACGCCGAACGATGATCCAGACGAAAACGATACAGGCTGGTCCATTGGATGTCAGGTTATTCTAAACTCTGTAGGCGGTTCAACCGTGCAATATATTCCTGGACGTAAGAATCCCAAAAAGGTCTACATAGACGGGGATGTTCCTGAAGATGCGCGTGCAAATAACAGCTTTGTAGACTTTAGAACTCGGATTGTAGATCATCTCACTTCGTCTGATAAAAAGTTCAATTATATTCTTTTGGATGGTTGGGCCATCGCTGGTTATGGCAGTGAAGCCGAAGCCATTGAAAAAACAAAAAGCGGAGTCGTATTGCCCAACGGGCAATAGACGGAGCACAATTGAGCGACGTGGCATGCCGCGTCGCTCAATGCGAAGCCGTATTGCCGTAGGCAATAGGCGAAGCTACCTTTCATAATTTATTTTTCAACGCATCCGATCATAGCAGTACGCAGCTTAAGAAATTTTTGAACCCAACAGTAATCAGGCGCATCGGATGATGTTGAGTCTAACCAGATTGCCCAATGATCAAGCGTAGCCTGGGGTACAAATTTGTCAGAACCCACGTATTTATAAATCTCTGATGCCTCTTGATTTTTCGGTTTAAAATCGAAAGATAGCGGCTTCTTCGTTTCATGAATGCCGTTTTCACCGAACTCGTGTGCCCCCGCATCGATAAAGCGACAAAGGAAAGTGATTAGCGCGACAGCACAATCGTGGTCGAACTGCTCCTGGTTTTTAATTGTCGACAGATTGTAAATTTCGAGCACGCCTTTTGCGTCTTTAGGCAAAATCAACGCAAAATTTGGAAGCGGTTCTTTGGCGACAGCCAGCAACAAAAGCGACATCGTAATCCGCGTCAAATCCACACGCGCCGGCTTGCTGGACGTAGCTCTCACGACCATAACGCGCGGATGGAGCATCGTTGGAAGCATACCCTGAAGCTGATACGAAATAGTATGCTGATCATCTCCAAAAGTGAAAGGCGGCAACGAAATCTCCCTAAACAGTGGCTGCTGCAGGACATCAATGCGTGCTCGTTTGAGGCTGTTGTTAATCGTATAAATATAACCGGGCAACGGAGTCTCTTCACTCAGACAGAGATGTATCTTTTCTTCGATACAATTTTGTACCTGAGTGAAAACTGATTTGAAGTAAGCTTCGGCTTCATAACGCTGAATATCTGCGTAACCGCCAGCGGGCCAGGCGCCTTCGGCTCGAAGTTTGAACGTCAGATGATCAAAATCTGCCATAATCTGGGGAAGCAGAGCCTCCGCCGTCGTAAAGCGCGACAGATGCACGTTGAGTAATTCTTCGCGGAGCAAAATGGTTTCGAAGTGGCCTTTGATATCATTCGTTTCAAACGGCTCGCATTCGAGCAACTGAAGACTCGAAGGAAGCTGATTTTCATAACCCTCTATGCCCAAAACATCGGAACGATAAACTTGTCTGGGCTTGTGTAAGAACGAAGCAAATTTGTTGAACGAAAGCTGTTTTTCGGCGGACAACTGCGATCGCTTAGGATCGTCAAGCGCTTTGTATTGAACGCGTATTTTATCATTATAAATCGCCTGGTAGACGCGTTCGGCATCGAGACCGTTTTGCGTCAACACGTCTGCAATACGCTGCCATTCGCCAGGAATGCGCGCCGTTTCCGAGTTAGGCGCATTCTCATTTTGTTTGTTAAGCTCTTGCTGCACAAATTTACGAAGCATTTGAATCTTAGCAATGCGTTCGCGATCAACCGGTTCTTCAACGGCAGGAATAGGCCAAAAGGCATTGTCATCGGGAAGCGCAAGTCGAACGATAAAATCGGACAAAAAGACGGATGCTCGTTTAGCGAGGTGATCACAGGCAGTTTTAAAGCAATCTGCACGATTTTTCCCTTGATCATCGCAATCCAACTGTGCACGAAAGACCTCTCGTTCGCCAATGTCAAGCATTCTGCCGCAGAGATAGAGTTTATCGACGGCATTATTCACCCATTTAAGGAAAGCATGTGCATCAATATCGTAGCGCGAAAAGCGTTCCATCACCTTGTTTCGAGGTGATTTGGATGGGAAGTTTTCGTTTTCGAGACCGACCATAAAGACAATGCGTGAAGTCTGAACATCTGGCGTAAGCGGGCGCACCTGAATCCCACCCAACATCTGCCCTGTATAAGATTGCATGAGTCTTTCCGAAATGAGCTTGAGCATGGGAATTACTTCGTTGATATTGTGATATTCGATGTGGCTTGTCGCACCTTTTTTGTTTTTCCAGTTGAACTGATAAACGGGCCAAATCGTCTCCATAGCGCTTTGAATCTGTTCAAGTTCTTCGTCGCGGTTGCGCGCATCGTTGCAGATCCAGGCACTGAGCACTCCATAAATAACTCTTTGCCAATCGGGCCAAGTGAGATTGGCCTGGCGGAGCTGCCGCACGTCCTCGAACAACGCCCGTACCTCATTCATCCAACGCAAACAAACGAGGCGTTCGTCGTCGCTCATATGTGGCAGAGGTGTATCCAATGTTTCATCATTATGTACGAAGCCAAGCGCGATGCGGTGCAATCCCTGTTGCCACGTATAATCCTGACACCCAGCGAGGTAATCGCCTTCTTCTCGGTGTTCGCCGTCGAGGTCGCGCAAAATACCGTGCCGATCAATCCACGACGTGATCACATCCTTATACTTACGAAGCGATTGGGGCATTATCGCAGGCAGGAACAACCAATCCAAAATATTTTTGCGTGTAAACTGTCCGTTGAGCAATGGAATGAGTGCGGAAAACGCATCGAAGCACGTTTCTTGGTTCGTGTTGATGATCCCACGAATATTGACTTTGATACGAAGCAACGAGAGCGCGGCATGCAAAAAAGCCGCATAACTCGAGGCAATGCTTGACGGAACGAGTACGGTAATATCTTCGCAGTAGAGCGTCTGATCTTCATCGAGAAGTCTTTGGATTTCTTTGGCAATCCACGCACAAGATTCGCGCGATGACTCAAAGGCACAAATTCTAAGCGAATCATCTAGTTGAATCGCATGGATTGAAGATAAAGTAAGCGCCTCGCGCTGAAGCACATGAAGCGAGCTTGATGTAAATTTCGGCAACGAAGCATTCAGACTGCCGGGCAGGTGAATGGAGAAGCCATCTGTTTCTAGCGTACAGAGATAGTCATGCATGGCACGACCGACGCACTGCGCAATGCGACCACAGCGTGTAATCAAAAAATGCACATAATTCTCGGGCATGGGCTCTTCATCCGACTCCGAAGACACATCGTTCGGATTACGCTGCATAAGATTGTGGCCCGTCTTGATATCATCCCAATAAGCATCACAAGGACTGAATGCAAAAATGGAAAGATTCGTCGTGCACTGACCCAATTTAATGGCTTCAATCAGTTTACCGAGAAAGTTTTGAATGAACTGATTGGGCGGCTCGGGGTCAAACCAGAAGACGTACTGTGGCAAATCATGAAAGTTGAGCTGCATCTCCTGTTGCTTCTTCGTTGTCGCTGGAACGAGCAGATCAAAGGGCAATACTGGCACAACCTGGCGTTCGAATTTTTGCGCTATATAATCCAAAATCTGCTGCGTACGCTCCCCCATCGCCGTTTGACAAAAGCGCTTCCATTTTTGGCGATCATTTCGTGTAGCATAAGTGTTGGCGTAGAGCGTGTGTTCGATTTGCGAAGCGGCCGTCGAAAGTCGAGCGATTGTCTTTTCATCGAGCGGTTTGTCTTGAAATTCGGGCTTTTGCTTTTCGAGATCGATCAATGTAGCAAAAATGATGTTACGTTTGAGAAGCGTAACATTAGCCGGCGCCAGTTTTTCGACAAAGCGCGTGATGCCTTCAAACGAAAGTTGGGTCACACAGCCTGCATGATCATCCGTCGTTCTTAGATCGCAAATACGTTGGTAGAGATAATCAGCTGTTGCAGGCGATGGAACGATAATCTTAGCCTGTTTAGAAAACAGTCCCTGCAGATCACTGCAGTTTTCCAGCAAATTCGCAAAAGCGATCGAAAGGGCATCAAAGCGGTTAGAAAGAAAAATCGTCGTATTCATGATAGCCGTTTAGAACAAAAAAAGACGCCGAAGCGCCGTATTTTAGAAAGACTCTATCTGTTATGCTTATTTTTTGGGTGGGGGAAGTGTCCCCCTGAGCGGCTATCCTCTTTGAGGATACGCCGCTACCCCCTCCATCGCCTTCGGCGATATTTGAGGCGAACAAATGATTTGTGTTGAAACAGATCAATCATCCAACATATCGAGTAAGCTACCGAAAGCTGCCGCGAGTTCATCGTTGTCGAGCTCTGTATCGGAATCGATATCTTCGGAACTATCGAGGAACGATACGAAATCTTTAAGCTCCTGATCGTCTTCCAAGCGAGGATCGTTTTCGAGCGCTTCCGAAAGCGTCGGCAGACGGTCTGCTTGATCTTCGATGATTGCCGAGGCCAACTGAACGGCGAAATCAGACATCATATTGGTAATCCCATCAAATGTCTGAATGACTTCCACGCCAAACGTTTTGAGCGCATCCGCAGGCTTAGACTCAAGATTTGGAAGCACCTCGAGCGCACCCGGCTGAACTTGGTTAGCAATAGCAGCACTCAAAAGCGCCTGTTCCAAAACAGAGGGAACTTGCTCAACAACGTCCTTAAGCGGGCCGGCACTGTCGGCTTGCGATTCGATCAAACTGGACGAACTTTCAGATTGTGTAACTTCGTCTGTAGAAACTTCATTTTGCGCACGTGCGTTTGCAGAATCTTCGCAAGCAGAAGAACTGGAAGCTTCGAGGTTCGTGCGATTAAGCTGAACTTCGCTATTGAGCGACACCTCAGTGCTATCTGTCGACGTTGCGTTATCTGTTGAACACGAAAGGTCGATCGAAGACGTGGTCGTTTCAACCTGAGACGCTTTTTTCGGCGCCATATCTTTGGTTGAAAAATGGATCGTACCGCGTTCAGGCAAACGGCTCAGATCGATTTTAAAGGTATCGTGCGTCGACTTAGCAGGCTTGTACTGCTTGAGATCGTCGCAAATTTCACGAAGTCTGTCGGCAGTCACGTGATTAGGCAAGAGCGAGTTTGAAGCAGCTGTGACACCTTTTTCGACGGCATCCTGAATGGGGGCAACAAAGCCGCGTTCGCGTACCTGGTTAGCAAAATCTGTATAGCTCTTGACCTGTTGTTGAGCTTTAGCTTGTCTTCCGAGGGCTTGTTGAAGTTTTTCACGCGAAAGATCAATCTTTTCGGCCAACGAATGTTTAACGGCTTCGAGCGTCTGAGAATCGCGAGACGGAAGAAGCGCAGCTAAAAACGGCGGAATATCGGACTGCGGAATATTTTGAAGATTTCCGACGAGCGAAGTCAGAGCATTTTTGATCGTATCTGCGATAGCTTCGAGCGCCAAAACGTAGATTTTCGAAAACGCAGCATTAGGATCCTGTTCCTGTCCCGTAGCAATACGTTCCATGATCCCCGAAAGTTCATTTTGATCGATGTCGATCGGAAGAACGCGCGACGGGTTGACGACATGCTTTTTAGCATCAGGTCTTTTTAGGGAACGCTTTTTTTTAGGTAACGGCTTCGACGGCTGAGTAGCTTGAACTGGCACGGGTGCCTCCATCGTGGAATAAGTTGCTGGGGTAGCCTTTTACTCTGATGAAGGCCCGACATAAAACGTTTTTTGTCATTAAGGACGAACGTTTTTGAATAAAAACGAAAAAAGCTCGCCAAGCGAGCTTTTTTCGAACCGAAAACCGGATAAAAACTACATATCAAACGTATTGAAACGCGTCATCGCTTCAACGGCAGCGAAGCGTTCGCGGAGCGAATCAATAGTAGCGCGTTTCAATCCATCGAGGCTGTAACCTTCGATGGTATGGCTCGCGAGTGCGGTACCGACGACGATACCTTCGCGGAGTACGGCGTCATTAACGCGACCGTGTCTAGCAAGCGTACCGAGGAGACCACCGGCGAAGGTATCACCGCAGCCCGTAGGATCAATAATGTTCGTCGTCGGGAACGCCGGGCAAGAAAACACGTTATCTTTGTGGAGCATGAAAGCGCCGAAAACGCCACGTTTAATCACGACGGTCTGCGGACCCATAGATTGGATTTCACGTGCCGAAGAGATGATATCTTTTTTTCCGCTCAAAAGGCTTGCTTCCGTCTCGTTAAGGACGAGAAGGTTAATTTTTTTAAGGACCTTACGAAGCGTTTCATTTTCGGTATTAATCCACAAATTCATCGTATCAGCGGCGACAAATTTGGCACGGGATTGTTCAACGACTTCGAGCTGCAGCGAAGGAATGATGTTCGCGAGGAAGAGGAAGTCGCAATCTTTTTGTGCGTCATTCAACTCAGGTTTGAAATTTGCGAAAACATTGAGATCTGTTCTGTGCGTCGTTGCCTCAGCGAGATCAGCGCCGTACTCGCCTTCCCACTGAAAAGTCTTGCCTTCGATGGTATGTACGCAAGAGAGATCGACACCGCGCTCAGCGAGAAAATCAAGCTGAGAACGATCAAAGTCCTGCCCGAGAACAGCAATGATCTGAGGGTTACAAAGCAGGCCAGCCGCAGCCGAGAAATATGTTGCCGAACCGCCGAGACCTTTATGTCCAGGCATACCTGGTGTTGAAACAGTATCTAGGGCGATAGAGCCAACGACGACCAGAGATGAAACCTTTGTACTGCCTTCTGACATGCCCACCTTCCTCCTTACCGTGTGGAAAACGTGTGAAATCCGCGTCGTGCGCGGGGCGCGCGCATTTACCACATTTGCCTACATTGCGCAACGTTTAAGCGTTTGCGCCAGACTTACGCGCCCTACTCGCCTGCACAGCGAATTCTTTTCGAACGCTTTATAAACGTATCGTTCAAAATTGTGTCAAAAATTCTACCTTATGATATTTCATTATTTAAAAAACTTAAACAAACCGCACAAACACTGAATTTCGACCAAACCACGTCGAGCAAACCATGAATACCGCAGGCATAAGCGACGTATAAGCTATCTTTTGCGCGAGGCATCGCCTAGCGCAAAAGCAAAGAGGGGGTAGCGGCGTATTCGCGAAGACTTTGGCAGCATATTCGAAGAAGATGCGTCAAAGACGAAGTGAATAGCCGCTCAGGGGGACACTTCCCCCACAAAATTTTACAAATCTATACAATCAAAAACGCGGATAAGCATTTTAAACTTATCGTTTGATAAATGTTGGAAACGAGAGCTTAGATTGTGGTATCAATAAGATTGGTGTTTATGCGGCGTCATGGCTGCACTTATTTCGTTTATTTCACCAAAAAACGTGGATGAAATTTTACGCTCCAAAGGCGCAAAGGGTAGCCATGTTTTTTCTGGTTTTGGAGGATGTTTATGGCAGTACCAGAACAGCGTCTTGGCGAGCTGCTTTTAAGAGATCAAATCGTTACGGGTGCACAACTTCAGCAGGCGCGTGCCGAACAGCGCCGAACGGGTGGCAGACTATCGGGACAGCTTACGAAACTCGGCTTTGTTCGCGAACAGGATATGACCAGTTTCTTGAGCCGACAATACAACGTCCCTTCTATTAAGCTCGACGAAATAGGCGATATCAGCCCTGAAGTTCTCAAAACAATCCCGCGAGAAATCGCCGCTAAGCATACCTGCCTCCCCATCAACCGCAACGGCATGCAGCTGATCGTCGCGATGAGCGATCCTAGCGATATGTTTGCTACCGATGACCTTAAATTCCTCACCGGTTACAATATCGAAGTCGTCGTCGCCAACGAACAATCCATCCTCGATGCCATCGAAAAATATTACGGTGGTGGTGGTGCAAAACCCCAGGCTGCCCGCGATTCCAACGATATTCTCTCCTCGCTCGAAGACTTCGACCTCGACTCGATCTCTTTCGAAGAAGAAGAAGAAGAAGTCGATGCCGTTGACCTCGAAAACATGGCCGGCGAAGCGCCCGTCGTTAAACTCGTCAATGCCATCCTCGTTAGCGCAATCAAAACGAAAACGTCCGATATCCACATGGAAGCCTACGAAAAATCCATGCGTATCCGCTTCCGCATCGACGGCGTTCTCAAAGAAGTCCTTAAGCCGCCTCTCAAACTCCGAAACGCCATCGTCAGCCGTATTAAGATTATGGCGAACCTCGACATCGCCGAACGTCGTCTTCCTCAGGACGGTCGTATCAAACTCAAACTCGGCGGCGATCAAGAAATGGACTTCCGTGTCTCGATCCTTCCCTGCCTCTTCGGCGAGAAAGTCGTTATGCGTCTTCTCGACAAGTCAAACCTTCAGCTCGATATGACCAAGCTCGGTTTCGAGCCTAAAGCCCTCAAAGACTTCAAAGAAGCTATTCACCGTCCTTATGGCATGGTTCTCGTTACAGGGCCTACGGGTTCCGGTAAAACAACAACACTATACTCCGCCCTTTCCGATCTCAACCAGCCGACCGAAAACATCTCGACCGCAGAAGACCCTGTCGAATTCAACCTCATGGGTATTAACCAGGTTCAGATGCATGAAGCGATTGGTCTTAACTTCGCTGCCGCACTGCGTTCCTTCCTCCGACAAGACCCTGACATCATCATGGTCGGCGAGATCCGTGACTTCGAAACAGCAGAAATCGCCGTTAAATCCGCTCTTACGGGCCACATGGTTTTGAGTACGCTCCATACCAACGACGCACCATCAACCATCAGCCGTCTGCTCAACATGGGTATCGAACCCTTCCTCGTCACCAGCTCCGTCAACCTCATTCTGGCTCAGCGTCTCGCTCGTAAACTCTGCCCGTTCTGCAAACGCGAAGCTCAGCTCGATCCCCAGGCTCTCCGCGAAGCTCAGGTCCCCGAAGACAAAATTCCTACCGCAAAAATCTTCGAACCAGGCCCCGGCTGCGACAAGTGCAATAACGGTTTCAAAGGCCGTGTCGCTCTCTATGAAGTTATGGTCTTCGGCGATCAGCTCCGCAACGACGTTCTCCAGGGCTACTCCACCGCCGAACTCAAGGCCGACGCTATTCGCTGCGGTATGCAGTCCCTTCGTATGGCCGGTATCAATAAAGCCCTCGAAGGTATCACGAGCATTGCCGAAGTTTGCCGCGTCACCGCTCCAGACTAATACAAACCTTCCTCTTTCGCCCGCTCGCTATCGGCTTCGCCAATACGCGAGCGTTGGCGCGGACTATCGGCTTCGCCGATAAGCCGCGCCTTTTTTGTATCTCGTGTGAATGGTTTATTTGAATAACGAATTATTTTCGTTATTGTATTTTAAATTTTGTTTATCTTTTTGTTTTTTGCACAAATTACAATGAGATTAAACAACCAAACACATAAATACATACCAACGCATCCTTCCCATCGAACGTACTTTTTTTGTACATATATAATGATACAGCCTGCCGCCAACGGTAGAGCACCCAGGGTACAACGCGCACTATGAATTACGATGATGTGATCATTCGTCGACTTCGAATCGACGACCTCGATGCCGTACAAGCTTTTAGCTGCAAACAACTCGCGCAAAGCGGTGACCCTTTTAACGCGCTGCGCGTAAGTGAACGCCAGTACGCTTGGGAAATGAAACGATTGCGCCAATCTTGGCTCGCAGAACAACGCTACTTCGCCTACGTCGCCACCGAAAATGATCAACCCAACGCTCAAATACTGGGCTATGGCGCCGCACTCATCTCTAACCAGGCACACTTCTTTTCCGTCGAAACAATCGCTTCCCTCAGCGAACTCTGGGTCGACCCTGAGTTTAGACGCCACGGCATCGGTAGCGCACTCGTACGAGAAATTTTGAACGATGTCAGAAAATGTGGCATTGATTGGTGTACAACGCATTTAGGCGGAGATGAACGCCTCTACTCGGGCTTCTTTCAAAAATGCGGTTTTGCTGAGGCCGCCTGCGAACTCAGATGTTCGCTAAACATTTAACG
This sequence comes from Myxococcota bacterium, assembly GCA_045599585.1. Lineage (GTDB taxonomy): Bacteria > Myxococcota_A > Bradymonadia > UBA4248 > UBA4248 > RGIG464. Next base: position 2,034 of record JAZRWH010000150.1, on the reverse strand, counting down.
TCACGCTGGAAAATGCCTCTGTAAAAGTTTAAAAGCGATAAGCTTTTGTTATTTGCAGTGGATGGCGACGCTTTGTCGCCGCTTAACATGAGGTTTGAAATAAAAAATATGACTGATTATGCACCTGAATCTCTGAATCACCTGTCGCCATGGAGTGAGTCGATCACGGACGTTCTCGGAGTTCACCTTCACCGTTACCTGATGCCTTTGCTGATGGATCATAAGATCAGCCATATCGGCGTTATGGTAGGCTTCGAAGCAAGCCACATGCCCAGCATGACGCTGCGCGTCTCCGCTTACGGCTCCGATGTCGAAAAACTCGATGCTCGCTACGATCAACTCGTTCAGGAAGCTCGCGAAAATGACGATATCGCTACGCCTATCGCTCATATCATCGGCGAAAAGAAAGTCACTTTCTACCCAATCCTTTCAATCTCTGAACCCGGACGCGAACACATCCACGCTTTCGTCTTTAGCGAAAACGCCAAAATCTTTGACGCTGATATCTTTACCGTAGCCCTCCGTACTCGCATCAACGAAGCAATTCGAGCATTCAGACACAATTCGCTCCGAATCATGTTCGACGAAAGCGAAGGCCTCATGCCTAAAGAATTCCTCGATCGCGTACTTGATCTCGTCCCCGTTTGGTGCGGCGCTGATCACTCCGCTTGCCTCATCCTCTCGAGTTCCCTCGAATCTATGGTCATGAGCAACGTCGGCCCCGCACACTTCCAGATCGTTGACGAAAAAATCTATTGTACCCCTAATGACGGCTCTAGCGCCTTTGATAACCTCTCCTCGCTCGAATTCGTCGTCAATCAGCTCAAAGAATCCGGACTCATCGGACACGCCTTCGAAGAAGTTCAACGCACAAAATCTGGTGGACTCAACATCTTTATCGGTGACTCCGATAGCGATGAGTGGTTCTCCATGGGCGAAATTCAAAAAAGCGCTCACCGTATCGCGACGCACGCCCATCGTCCTAACGAAAAACTTACCGTCCTTCTGCCGCTCCTCTGCGCAAATGAAGTCGGCGCTAGCGAACTCCTTGGTTTCCTTTCCATCAACTTCTTTGAAACCATGCCCCTCGCCTCGCTTACGAGCCGCGTCCTAGAAACACTCGCTTCGCGTCTCGGAACTTGGCTCCGCAGATCATCCTTCTTTAGCCTCTCCGCTCAGCAACTCTGGCTCCTCGAATGCGTCCGTGAAGAACAACTCGCCGTCGAACGCCTCTTCAAAAAAGCTGACGAAAAAATTTCTACAAACGACGTCCTCGCCCAGTTTACTTCCCGCGTCAATAACCTCATCGCCGATGCTACTAAAATTCCAAGCTTCGGAATCGCTTTCAAAACTACCAGTGATTCCGGAGAAGAAATCCTCCGTTTCGCATCGCCTAAAGGCTTCATCTTCAAAGATATCGACCTCCCCATCTACGCCGATACCGTCAAAGATTCCTCCCTCGCTGCCCTCGCCGTTCGACTCAACCGCGCCATTACGCTCACAGGCGGTGACATCAAAGGCGCCTTCGACAGCGAAATCTACGTTAACGAAAAACTCGGCGTCATGTGCGACGCGCGCACCGAGCCAAACCTCAACGACGATTGGCATAAACTCAGCGAATACTACAAAACGGCTCGCGAAAATTCTAGCTACGCTACGATTTGCTACCCCATCCGCATGAAAGATGAAGTCGTCGGGGTCATCGCCGTCGAGGTCGATCGCGATACCAATTGGGTCTGGTGGACGGGCTTCGGGTCCTACCTCTTCTACCGACTCCTCGCCAATGAACTCGCCGCTGACTTCAGTCTCCTCGGACTCGAAGTCGAAGCCTAACTTCAATCCATATATAAATGATAGCGCCGCATACCCATGTGGCGCTTTTTTTTACTTTTGTTGGGGGAAGCCGGAAAATTGTCAATCCAAATGCATATTTGAGTAAACCATTTCCGGTGTCTTCCAACCAAGTACTTTTCGAGGTCTCTGATTAATTTCATTACAGACACGTTTGATATAGCTGTCAGAGACCTTAGTAAA
>JAZRWH010000149.1:0-15351 GCA_045599585.1 Myxococcota bacterium | reverse complement strand
TCACTGCTGTCCCACAACATATTCTCATTAACTGTAACGAAATGCGCTCGTTACAGAATTTTATACTTTTCTTATTCTCATTTTGTCCTGCGGACGGCCCAAAGGGGCGTCGTATCGCGGACGCCCCTTTGGAATCCCCGCGCTCTTTTATCGCGCGTACAGAAATCACTTCGTTCAAACAGGCTGCCCGCGCGGCAGTCCAATGGTGTATGCAGGTAAATTGGATGGATTGAATTCGCTCATCGACGGGCGCGAACTTGACTTCGTCTTCACCATGCGCGCCCGCTCGTATGGTGCGCCCGCTGCTTGCCTTCGGCTTCGCGACGCGTGCGATTTAATAGTGATCTTAAGTCTTTTTCAAGTTTAGAAACGACTATATATCGATCAAACAAAGCTACAGTAGAGTTGTCCGAGGTTTTTAAGAAAATTTCGTGGGACAGCAGTGTAAACGACTATATATCGATAGAATAAAGCTACTGTAGAATTATCCGAGTATTGTACAAAATTTTTGTAAAGCATCAGTAATCTTATATAATAATATTTATCTATAACAATAGATTTTACAACACTGCAAACTTAAAGACTTTGCTGTACCGCCGTCAAAAAATTTCACTCAAAACTCAAACAGTTACGGTTTTCTTTTTACAGATAGCATCGCTTTGAAAATTTGTCTCACGCATACGAAGGTTGACATTGCGTTGAAAATTTCAAAACAACGGCATTTAACCGCCACGGTCTCGAACAAAAGCACTTTTTAACTTTAAAAGGCTTTATTTTTACAATTCAAGCACATTAGCCATAAATTTTTTGTACAAACACAAACAACAATCCTAGCACTATGTATCGATATACTAGTATTTATAGAAACATATCTACTAGACGCCATTAATAAGAAGGGGTGGCGGCGTATTTGCAAGCAATTAGCCGCTCAGTGAAAGACTTTCCCATCATTAACCACAAATCATTAAATTGTTTTCAATAATATAGACAATCAATCAAAAACCACTCACAAATAGATTTATTTTTTTTAGCAAATTACAATTTTTTACACCGAACAGGACATCTAAAATAAATTCAATTTAGCAAAAATAAAAGTTGCGTTTTTTGATTTGCTATAGGATACAATAACAGCAGCATCGCAAGAAGCAATCTCTCAGTGCAAATTGCAGGGACATTTGCTGAACGACAGTAGTAGCATAGAAGTAAGACGTTAGTTCCATAACAGTAGTCTAAATGTATCATTAGATATATCTGTATATAAAAACTGGCATAACGCTTGTAGTGTATGAGGATCCTAAGATGAGACGTGAACTAGTAAACTATCTATTATCAATTATAGCTATTACCGGAAGTATGTTTGGATGTACTGTTTACGATGACGACAATGGCGAATCCCAGGATCAACCATCAAATGGCCGCATTGAATCACCTTCAGGCGAAAACAACACCCTACTTATAGGCGGTGCAAGATGCTCCGATGGTAATGAATGTCAATCAGGTGAATGTCAAAACTCCGTCTGTACTTGCAATACTGAAGTTTCGTGCCAAACGGGTATGTATTGCAATACAGTCAGCAGTCTTTGTAAGAACAATAAATTAGATGGCGACGCCTGTTCTTCTAATAAAGAATGTGGTTCTGGATTATGTGAAGGTGGCTTCTGCAGTGGTTGTCACACATCATCAGACTGCCAAGAGAATAATGTATGTGTCAACGCTTCTTGTGAACCCGTTGTAGCCTGTCCTGGCAATGAAAATAAAACCAAGCGCTGCTTTAAGACCATGCATATCACACCAAACGCAAACTGGGTAGGCAGCTCACTGAACGAGTCCACAATTGACGACGAAGACTTTTTAGGATCTATCCTAACGCCCGTTCTTCCGAACGCAAAAGACGATAATATTCAGTTTTGTATTCGTCCTATTATGGGCATTTTAACAACAGATTTTAAAACAACGACATCTCAAAAAATCAAAGATATTATAAATGATGCTGATGTTACAACTTATTTACAAACCTTAATTCTTGATAATCTTGGTCCTGAGCTTTTTGCTAAATTATTACCGGAAATCCAAAATGATACAACCAATCAAACACTCGAATCATTGTTTGGTACAGACTACGCTCAATATGCAAACGGTGTCGATCAGCTGCTCGCAGATCCACGCATTACCCAGAGACTCAACAGTAAAGGCTGCGTCATTCTACCTGTTCAACGAGAGAACACCTCAGATTTTGCACACCCCGTTCCTTTTATTTATAGATTAAACGATTCTAACAGCAAATGGGCTGGACACTCAATCTATATGAAAGGGATCATCAAGAACTCCGGATTGATGACAGAGAAAACTCGCTTTACTGTTTCTCTCGAAGCAAAACCAGAAGTTAAAACCTATGATGAGCAAGCGATCAGTTATAAAAGTGTCGTTTCCTTCCCCATTGGTTATACACAAACCATGACAATGGCGAATTACGATACAACGACAACGAAACAGCTTATTGCCCGATTTGACGGAAGTAAACTTATAGGTGACGATTACAAATTCTTCTTCAAAATTAATGATATTACAGCAACAGAAAGCACCTTCGCTTGTGACGAATATGATATTTCAAGCGGTATTTGTCCTGGAACTGTACAAAAAGCGAACAATGGCTACCTCAGCATAAACTCGAAATGCTCAAAGAATGATAACTACACAAGCAACGGGTTTTCAAACTGCGTACCCAAAGCATCGTTCGTATTAGACCACATTGAGATCTATGTCGAACTTGGCGAGGATGATTAAATACCTTGCATTGCAAAGAGTAATACAGGGCGCGTCAAGTTAGAACGCGCCTTTTTATTCAATTTGATTGAAGATTTTTCCAACGAAAAATAGAATAATACAACGAGTAATAATATTATCATACAGGAATGATACGTCGTTTTGTTATTAAAGGGGTTAGAAATGAATTTTAAACATTTAAAGATTTTTGGTCTCAGCCTTCTTGTCCCCACTCTAACAATCTGCAGCCAGGCGTTTGCAGACTGCTCTGATATGGGCAGCGATCAATGGAATGAAATGAGTGCCAAAATGTCTCAGGCATACCAATCTGGCAATTACGAAGAGGCCATAAAGTATGGCAAATCGCTTACCCTGATCTGCGACAAATCGCCTGTAGCAAACTTCATCATGAGCATGGCATACGGGCAGCTCGGACGCGACACCGAAGGATACACCTACATCCTAAAAGCCACGGAATACATGCGCGAATACACTGTACCAGATGCATTGACAGAAAAAATATGGCTTCGCCGTGCAGAATATGAGCTTCCCTATAAAAACCAGGTTGCAGAACTCAAGGCACAATTAGAAGCCAAGGATCTTGAGATGACCAATGCACTCGCCGCTGACAACGAAGCGAGTACAGCAACATTAAGCGCTTCATGGGAAGAATACCAAAACAATATGGAAACGCTAATGTGGACAGGCACAGGTATCGCAATTGGTGGTGCTGTCATTGCCATTATTGGCGGCTCAATTGGCGGTTATTACGAAAGTGCAGCTAATAAAAACCTCAAAAAAATCTATGCTGTTGCTGATGGAAACAAGAAGAGTTCCGATTTTAATGATTTCGGCAGAATCAAACACGACTATGCTGAATACAACAATTTAGCGAAGGGCGGCTATGCAACCCTCGGCATAGGGCTTGGTTTAGGTGTTGCCGGTGCTGTAACAGCAGTCATATCGTACCTTAAGATTGATACTAATAAAGATGGATTATTGAAAGAACAAAACAAAACAGAAAACAACACCGCATCCTTTTCGTTCAACGTATCCACAACGTCATTAGAGCTAGGCATTACCTTCTAATTCGCGACTAATTCATAACTTTTCAAAATAGTTCAAGCTGTTGACTTACAACAGTTTGAGTCTATTTTGGAGTTAATTCATTCCATTAATACTTTGATTCACTGCTGTCCCACAACATATTCTCATTAACTGTAACGAAATGCGCTCGTTACAGAATTTTATACTTTTCTTATTCTCACTCTGTCCTGCGGACGGCCCAAAGGGGCGTCGTATCGCGGACGCCCCTTTGGAATCCACGCGCTCTTTTGTCGCGCGTGCAGAACTCACTCCGATCAGATAAGCTGCACGCACGGCAGACCCGCTGCTTGCCTTCGGCTTCGCGACGCAGGCGATTTAACAGTAATCTTAAGTCTTTTTCATGCTTAGAAACGACTATATATCAATAAAACAAAGCTACTGTAGAGTTATCAGAGTATTCTAGGAAAATTTCGTGGGACAGCAGTGAGTTTGATTATATTTATTAGGTCAAATCCTATTTATTTTTTTGGATTGAAAGTTTAGATTTTGACTTAAGTATTTGAAAATATGTGTATGTATAATCATATAACAATTAATGCTTGAGAAAATACCTCATTTTTCACTGCATTGGGCAATCCAATCGATGATTTAAACCACATCGCTACAAAAGATCAGGATAATAATTTTAAGATCGATAATGTTTATACAATAGCATTTTCAGTCATTAAACTGATGCAGTTCACACTATACAGTCATATTATCATATAAATCACATTCAATTTATATAAAACCAACTACTGTCCCACAACATATTCTCATTAACTGTAACGAAATGCGCTCGTTACAGAATTTTATACTTTTCTTACTCTCATTCTGTCCTGCGGACGGCCCAAAGGGGCGTCGTATCGCAGACACCCCTTTGGAATCCCCGCGCTCTTTTGTCGCGCGTGCAGAACTCACTTCGTTCAGACATACTGCACGCGCGGCAGACCAAGGGTGTATGCAGGTAAATGGGATGGATTTAATTCGCTCATCGGCGGGCGCGAACTTGACTTCGTCTTCAACATGCGCGCCCGCTGCTTGCCTTCGGCTTCGCGATGCAGGCGATTTAACAGTACTCCTAAGTCTTTTTCATGCTTAGAAACGACTATATATCGATAAAACAAAGCTACTGTAGAGTTATCAGAGTATTCTATGAAAACTTCGTGGGACAGCAGTGAGTATGAATATATATTTATTTGCTATTCGTTCTACGGACGACCATTGAGAATCGATACTATATTAAGCGTTATCTGGATGAAGTGATTTATACATATAGCTAGCAGTGGAACATTGGGTTGAAAAACGCATTTTCGTCTATATGCGTTATCGTTATATATATAGGTGTTACGCGTGTAGTTATAAACAATGTCGTTTTATATAAAAGAAAACAGAACTAAAACGACATTGTATAACATATATGTTTAAGTAATTTTATTTTAGACCACGGCGAATTAAGAGTGGTTCAATGGATGGATCAGCGCCTGTAAAATCGCGGTAAAGCTTCATTGAATCTTCGGTATAGCCTTTAGACAATACGGTTTTACGGAAGTGATCGCCTGTTTCGCGTGAGAGACCATGAGCTTTGAACCAAGCTTCTGCGTCAGCATCGAGTACTTCAGACCAGATATAAGAGTAGTAACCAGCAGCATAACCGCCAGCGAAGACGTGATTATAATAAGCAGTTCTATAACGCGGAGGCGTTGTAGGAATATCAAGACCGGCTTCAGCGAGGAGTGTTTTTTCGATCGAAGCGAGGTCAGCAGCATTCATTGCTTGGATCTGATCGAGTGTAAGTTGGTGCCATTTTTGATCGAGCACAGCTGCGCCGAGGTATTCGGTTGTAGCGTAACTCTGGTTAAACTGACTGGCAGCAATGACTTTTTGAATCAGCGCTTCAGGAAGTTTTTCGCCGGTTTGATAGTGGGTAGCATAATTTTGTAGAATTTCTGGCCAAGTTGACCACACTTCGTTGAACTGCGACGGGAACTCGACGAAATCGCGTGGAACCTGGGTGCCACCGAAACGCGGGTATTGTGCACGCGAAAACATGCCGTGGAGTGCGTGACCAAATTCGTGAAATACGGTTGTAACTTCATCGAAGGTTAGGAGGGTGGGAGCATCGCCTGCGGGTTTAGCAATATTAATCTGATTGATAATGATGGGGAGATCACCTGTTAAATAGGCTTGTGTAGAAAACCCGCTTTTCCATGCGCCGCCGCGTTTTGAAGGTCGAGCATAATAATCGCCGATAAACAAAGCCATGGATTTACCGTCGGCGTCGAACACTTCAAAGACGCGCACGTCTGGATTATACACGGGGATATCTTTACGTTCGACAAATGTAATTCCGTAGAGTTTATTGGCCGCATAAAAGACGCCATTTGTAATGACATTATTTAATTCAAAGTAGGGTTTGAGGGCATTGTCATCGAGGTCATATTTTTGTTTACGGAGTTGTTCGGCATAAAAGAGCCAGTCGTGAGCTTCAATCGTAATACCGGCATTTTGAGCATCCGCGATGGCCTGAAGTTCTGCTTTTTCGCGAGCGAGGCTAGCTTTAGCGGGCTCGATAAGTTTCTGCATCATCTCATTAACGGCTTTAACGGTATGTGCGACTTTGTCGTCAATTGAATAGTCTGCGTACGTTGTATAGCCGAGCATATTGGCGCGTTCAGTACGGAGAGCGAGTATTGTGAGTGCATTTTGAGCGTTATCAGAGTTATTACCGCGCAGGCCGCGCATGATAGAAGCGTTGTGAATTTTTTTGCGGAGGGCGCGATTTTTTAGCGATTTAAGAGCGGGCTGAATCGAAGTGTTGACGATAGCAATAGCGTATTTGCCGTCCAAACCGCGTGATTTGGCAAGTTCTGCAGCTGTTTCAATCTGTTCGGGTGTAAAGCCATCGAGTTCTGCGGCGGTATCGACGATGACGACAGAATCGTTCATTTCAGCGAGTATGTTTTGACCATAAATGGTTGTTAGAGAAGCGAGTTCTGCGTTGATTTCGCTGATACGTATCTTTTGTTCAGGGGAGAGTTTTGCGCCGCTTCGTACGAATTCTTTGTAATATTCTTCGAGCAATCGAAGTGATTCAGGATCTAAATCTAAAGAATTGCGATTTTCATAAAGTGTTTCGACGCGTTTAAAGAGTTTGTCGTTAAGCCAGATGGCATCGTCATGGGCTGCGAGTTTAGGAGCGAGTTCTTTTTGAATGGCCTTAATTTCGTCGTTTGTATTTGCGCCTGCGTCATTCGAAAAATAGGGCAGAACTCGATTGAGCAATTCGCCGCTTTTTTCGAGAGGGATCATGGTATTTGCGAATGTTGGCGCATCGTTTTGATTGGCGATCTGATCAATTTCTTCGAGTTGTTGCGCCATGCCGGCTTCGATTGCGGGCATATAGTGTTCGGTTTTAATTTTTGTAAAATCGATGAGTCCGTAAGGCAAATTACTTTTGGCAGCGAACGGATTTGAGGGATCAAGTGTTGTTTTGTGCATAAAGGTAAACGCATCAGCCTGTTGTGTGGTTTGTTGAGCAGGCGATTGAACGGGGTGGGAATTTGAGCCGCAGCCTGCGAGCACAAGTGCGAGCATGGCGGGCATCCAATAACGATTAAACATGGCTGTTCTCCGTCGTTTGTAAGTGCGAATGATCATCATCGCATGTTTTGATTTAAATGGTGTGTGGGGTGGAAGTTTCCACATGATACCCCTTTGCGCCGTTGGCGCGGAGCATGTAGGTGTAACGCTTCTATGTGTGTTGTAAAGTGCAACGAAGACTTATACAAATAAAAACGAAGACTTATACAAATAAAGCAGTAAAAAGACGCCCGGCGTATGGGGTAAGCCATAGCCGGGCGAACTGTGCCGTATGCGCAAAGCGCATAGGCACGGAGGCGAAGCCGTATTTGCGGCACGCAAATAGGCGAAGCTTAATATTATAAAAGAGCGTTTCACATAAAAGGTGACGCAATAAAAGAAGTAAAGAGAATGTATTATTCAGAATAAATCTGAAATCGAAATATACATTCTATAAAACATCTTCGCGAACGACGAGAAGGCAATTACCGTCGACTTTTGCGATGATAACGCGCGTGCCTTCTTCGATCACTTCGTCGTCATTGAGGGAATTTGCGGTCCAATAAACGCCGTTGACGCTGATTTGGCCAGTCATGCCGATGGGAATGGTTTGAGAAACGACACCGCGTTTGTTGATGAGGTAGTTTGTTTCTTGGTCGGCCATGAGCGATTTCGTTTGTTTAGAGTTTTGATGGACGACGGATTTACGGACGCCGACAAAGGTTCCGACGGTAACGGCACAACAAAGGACGAGTTGCAGCCAAATGGGTCCACCGATAAATGCGACAATACCTGCGACAACGGCGCCGCAGACGAGCCAGATACTGACGACGGCAGCAGTCATTGCTTCTGCAATACCGGCAACGATAGCAATGACAATCCACGCAAATATCATTGAATTAGCGGATATCCACTCGAGCATAGCAACTCCTAGAAAGGTTCCTAACGCGCCGCGATCAAAAGAGATCGCGGTTAAGTTCATTTACAACTAAACTTTGTTAAGGGAAACAGGTTTTGCGTCCTTAGGAGAATCGGTAAGTGCGTTCTTAAGGCCTGTTGCAAGGCCGACGATCGAACCGATATCACTGGGGACGATGATCTTGGTGGCTTCACCTTTAGAGCTTTCGACAAAGGCTTCATAGGCTTTGAGGCGTAGAACGGCATCGGTAGGTGCAGCGGCGTTGAGGACGCGGATAGATTCAGCTTTAGCCTGACCGACGAGTCGAATTGCCTCGGCTTCAGCTTCAGCGCGTTTGAGGCGAGAGATTTTTTCGGCTTCAGCAGCGAGGATGCGAGATTCTTTTTCGGCTTCAGCGGCACGGATCGTACGAAGTTTGTTGGCCTCGGCCTCCATTTCGGCGGTTTCTTTTTTGGCCTGCGCAGCGAGGATCATGGTTTCTTTGTCAGATTCGGCTTTTTGGCGACGTGCACCACGTTCAGCTTCAGCGGCGATGAGTGTTTCGCGGCGTTCTCGGTCTGCTTTCATCTGGCGATCCATGGCAGCCTGAATGTCGCGAGGCGGAACGATGTTTTTGATCTCGACGCGCATGACTTTAACGCCCCATTTATCGGTAGCTTGGTCGAGTTCGGCTGTGATGCGTTTATTGATTGTATCGCGGCTCGTAAGGCAGCCTTCAAGATCGAGGTTACCGATGATATTACGGAGTGTTGACGTCGTAAGCGTGGCCATGGCTTCGGGGAAGTTGGCGATACCGTAGGTGAAGAGCCGAGCATCAGTAATTTTGTAAAAAGCGAAACTGTCAACGCTAATCGTAACGTTATCTTTGGTAATAACGGGCGAAGGAGGAATGTCGAGCGGAAGTTCTCGCGTCGGTACTTTGTTGGCAATACGGGCAATAATAGGCGTCTTAATATGAAAACCGGCATCCCACGTTTGGGAGTACTGGCCCATCTGCTCGATGACCCACTGTTCAGACTGTGGGACGATACGGAACGTCGTGACGAAGAAGCTGAGGAGAGCAATGACAAGAATAACAAATAAGACAACCATAATAATGACTCCTAATAGAGGTTGGCCGTAAGCAGTGAGACAGAGCGCGTTCTGCTTTCGGTTTATCAAAAAAACTATAAATTTTAGGTTAAGTTCCTATACGCTCAAACGATTTCTCGTTGTGTCGTGCTGCGCATATGGCGTATGTATGTTAAGCATTTTGTTTAAAAAGGCAATCTATTGAGCAATGATTTAATGATATTAACGTCTATCATGGAGAACAACGGTATCGAGTTTGTGTGCTAAATGTATGGATTGTATCCAAGCTGTGTATTGTAAAACAGTGGGGAGTACAAGACATTAAAGAGAAAATGGTTTATAAGGAGTAGGGGGATTGAGAAGCTAAAGGTGCTTCTCTTGTTTTGTATGAACGCAATGACGAATAAGGAAGTGTAGAATTATGGCGAGCAACAACATTAAACATTTGAATGACGACAATTTTCTTTCAGAAGTTATGCATTCGGAGCTTCCGATTATCATCGATTTTTGGGCTACGTGGTGCGGTCCTTGTCGTGCCTTGGCGCCTACGATTGATGCGATTGCTGACGAAAATGTTGGTAAACTCAAAGTATGCAAAGTTGACGTGGATCAGTCTGAAATCGCGGGTCGTTTTGGCATTCAATCCATTCCTGTTGTTGTGGCGATCAAAGACGGCGGTGAAATTGATCGTGTTATTGGCAATCAACCTGGCCGTGTGCGTGACCTCGTTTCAGATCTCCTCAATCGCTAATATAAAACTATGATGATGCATTTTTTAGCCCAATCGGGTCTTTGGTTAAACAAGCTTTTGATGGGAATCGATATCTCGCTTTCGAAGCTTTGGAATCCTGATTATCTTCATCGCCCTGAGTTGCATCTAAGTAGCTTTTGGGTGCCGGCCGTGCTTACCGTTGCTTTTGTAATCTTTGCGTTTACGTCTTTGGTAAAAAGCAAGTTTGTTGTTGCCGTTATTTTATTCATACTCGCTGCTGCCTGTTTCTTCTTTATCGTTACAGGCGAACAATCCGCAATTCTCAATGGATTGGAAGATTTGGCAAATCATTAGAGGTTCTGTTGACCATTCTGTAAACGTCAGTCGTTGCAGAACGCGTGTGGCAGATTTATTGTATACGTGCAATTCCTAGAGTTGCTTGTCTGACAAACCGAGATTCGGTTTTTACACTTTAATAAAGCTTATGAAACGAATCGGTCTGACATTATCCGCATGCATCGTATTAGCGTTATGGGCGCCGACATTTGCGTTGTCGCAAGACAAAGACGATGATCTTAAGCCTGATCAATTGCAGCGTATTGAAGCTCAAGTTTCTGACAGCGCTGCCGTTGAAAAACAACATCCTAAAGCTGCCGAAGAAATCCGCATTTTTATGAATGCGCATTTTGAGCATGCAAATGCTCTCGATATGGAAGCTTATTTGAATGATATTTATCTCGAAAAACAATCACGTCCTGATCTCATCAAAGATTATACGAAGCGCGCGTTTGCATTGAAAAATCTGCATCTACAGCTATTAAGTATCGAATTTGCTGAGATCCAGAGACGTTCTGCAACCGTTCACACGCGTCAGCGTTCGACGTATATCTCTGAGTCCGGCGAAAATGTCGTGGATGACGTGATCGTGAGCTACAAACTTATGCGCGATGATAATAACGCGTGGAAGATTTTGCTGACCGAGAGGCGGAGACTCTCTATCTGATGAAAAATTTAACCAGCTTTTTGAGTTTGCTGACTTTTGGATGCCTGACAAGTGCTTGCGCAGCGCAGTCTCCAGCAAATCTTCCGCAAGAACTTACGCGTGATCAACGCTCGAGTTTTGATGTCATTGCTAAAAATATTGATAATCCGTGCGCAGAAGATGAACTTTTGACGTATCAAACACTGAAAGATCTCACAGATGCCGGAAAAACGTGTCACGAAGCATGGCTTTTGAGCGAAACAATCTCGTTCTTTTTGACAAACGAAACGGGATTCAGTCATGAAGAAATTCTTGCAATGGCTAAGAGCGAAGCACGAAGTCTCGCAGTGCCCTACGCTTTTAAGCTTGATGATCGTCCAAAAAAAGGCCCCGATTCGGCGGCAGCCAAAGTGGTCATTTTTAGCGATTTTCAATGCCCATACTGCTCGCGTGGTGCGAAGACCATCGAAAATATTACCGCAAAATATCCCGATGACGTGCAGGTGTACTTCAAAAATATGCCGTTGATCAGCATTCATCCCGAAGCGCTTCCTGCTGCCTATGCGGCTGCTTTCGCACATTCTAAGGGCAAATTTTGGGAAGTCCACGACAAGTTTTTCGGTCATCAAAAAGAACTGTCTCCCACTTACATTATTCAGACTGTTGAATCGTTGGGCGGAAACGTTGAAGATGTCTTTGATCCCGAAATTGGACACGCGTACGGCGCGTTTGTTGTCGATGATATGAAAGATGCCTCGATGGCCCATGTTCGTGGTACCCCCGCCTTCTTCGTCAATGGCGTTCAAATCGAAGGTGGCCTTTCAATTGCTCGCCTTTCACACCGCATCGAAGCCGAAAAAACAGCGCCTGCTCCCGCTCCCGCTGAGGTACGCGCCAAAGCCTATAAACGCATGCTCGACAAATGTCCCTACACCTCCGACACACTCAAAAATCATTATGAGCTCCTCTCAACGGAAGAAAAACAACGTGTCGTTACGATCGCAGGTGACGTCCCTTGCCCGTGCTCTAATATTCCCGGTTCACTTCACGAATGTGTAAATCAACCCGATGTTTGTGAGGGTGCAACCGTTATTCTTTCGACAATCATGCAACGAATTCTCGAAAATGTTGATGAAAATAAGCTTCTTGATGAAGTTCAGGGGCTTTTCGTCAAAGCGAGACTTCAAAACGCAATGCCCTAGATTGACTGCTTTTTTGGGGGGAAGTCTCCCCCTGAGCGTCTATCAGCGTCGACAATGGCACGCGCATCCTTAATTGCTACCATTGTCCACGCTGATACGCCGCTACCCCCTCTTCGCCTGCGGCGCGCTAAGCTGAATGAAGAATATCTGCAAAAAAATAATGTTCGGGAATAACAAAACCGACATGTCAGTTTATAATGCGCTCGTTCGCCTGAGTTACTTTGACCGGCGAATCTTTCATTACTCCCTTTTTAAGTGAGCCTAAAGATTACAATGAAAAAGCTCAATGCTGCCTTTCTCTGTATTATATGCATTCTTGTGTCCATTTTAGCGTCTGCTTGCGCGTCCGTAAGCACAATGCAAACGCCGGCGGTAGTTCCCGAAGGGGAAGTGCGTTGGGCGATTAGTTCGTCTGGTGCCGGTGGAAGCGGAGACGTATCAGCTTCGGCTGAACCGAATTTTGAAGCAATGGTCCGTTACGGCGTTGCAGAAAATTTCGATATTGGTCTTAAGCTTAATTTTTTAGGCGCGCAAGCGAGTGCAAAATACCAGTTTATTAAAAGTACAGATTTTGATTTGGCGATCGGTATCGAAGCCGGCTATCAGTGGGTTCGCACGAGCGGTACGGAAAAACCGACCTCTCACGTCCTCGAATTCCAGCTTCCAATCCTCATGGAATATCATTTCAACGAATACATTGGACTCGCTTTTGGTCCTAAATTCCTCGGCCTCTACACGATCGAGGGTGAAAAAGGTGATGGCGATCTTCCTAGAACAGATATCTGGAGCGAAGAACGTTCAGGTTTCTACGTCGGTTTGATGGTCGGTCTTCCGCTTCGCCTTACCGAAGGCGTTTGGTTCATGCCCGAAATCAACGTTTACTCAAACGCGTATGACAAAGCTGAAGATTCGTTCTCAAATGCACTTTGGCAGGCTAGTGTTTCGGTTTTCTTTGGGGGCCTTTAGTCAGTCTTTACGATCGTCGTTTGATGACACGATGGGGATGAGGCTGACAGACACGTTTGCCAGTGTGTGCAAATTAAACAAATAAACGAATTTGTTTCTAATTTTATTTGATTGCAAGTCCGTTTTGTTGAAGAAATTTAAAAAGCCGCAAGTTGCGGCTTTTTTTATTTGAATCACACTGAACGTTTTGTGCCGAGGGGGTAGCGGCGTATCGGCGACGACAATGGACGCAGATTCAAGGCAGCAAGCGAGCCGGGCAAGGTCTGTGACTGAATGTTGATACGCGTTGTTGGCGACAACTTTGCGCCATTGGCAAAGCTGATAGCCGCTCAGGGGGAGACTTCCCCCTTCTCAAAAGAAAATAAAAAACGCCCAGAAATGCGTTTTCTGGGCGTTTGATATGAATAATATACGTTAAATCCTAACGACTCATTAATTTTATTATAATAAAAATGATTAAAACGAGGATTAAAACGGCGATCGCAGCAATCGCAATGAGGAATGTCTTTTTGGGGATTCCAGCGATTGTCTTGGCTTTAGAAACGTTGAGCACTGAACCGGAAGGACGATTTTGGATCATCGTTTCGTTTGATCGGAAGGTGTTCACATGCGCAGGTGCAGCGGCTGTAGCAGGCGCATCGTCATTTTGCATGGGAGCCTGAGGTCTGGGCGCGGCCATTTGGGGCTGAGGTGCGGCCATTTGGGGCTGAGGCGCGGCCATTTGAGGCTGAGGTGCGGCCTGCATGGGCTGTTGAAGCTGTTGATAGCCTTGGTTACTCGGGAGAGGAGGCTGCTCGTGGCGCATGGGGGCGGAAGGCGTGGGGAGGGGAGCGCCGGCCATCTGCGGGTTAGGCATCGGAGCACGAGGTTGATTCGGCATGCCCATGGGCTGATTCGGCATGGGGCGATTGAACGTTTGTGGTTGAACGTTTGGTTGCATGCCGCTGAGGTTGTTTTGGCTGTAATAGTTGTTATTTTGGCCATACACCCCTGCGCCAGAAGGACTGGAGACGTTTCCGTAGGCAGGACGCTGCGCCTGAGCAGGCATTCCGTAATTGCTCATGGCACCGGCGTTGGGATTGAATCCACCCATCTGAGACGGCATGCTGTTCATGGTTGCCGGGCCAGCTTTGGGGGGCATCGAAGCCGAAGGCGAAATGCCGGGCATATTGGTGGATGCAGGAGCGCTTGTTTTAGATTGGATGACGGGCTGTCGAGAAGCCGCTTCGGGCATGAAGTATTGAATGATCTCCTGAACGTCAGGGGTGATCTGATAATTCATCATGCGCGGATCGCTGACGAACGCAAAATAAGATTCTTCGAATTCGTCAAACTCAAGTTCTTCACCATTATCGAAGATGGTCGGCGCTTTGATGGGTCGCGACTGACGGAGTTCCTCGGTAAAAAGAAGGACATTTTGTTCATCGCCAGTATCGGGGTGAACGTAGGGCGCAAAGAAGCTGTGAATAAAGGCTTCTGCGGCAAAGTTCGTAACCATGTTTGCTTGTGCGACGACAGAAGGATGGCATCGCAGCAAAATGACTTGAAGGCCGAGCGCCTGAATCTGATTTAACCAGTTTACCCAGTCTCGTACGCCGCAAGAGTTGATACGCTCCATTTCGGCCATATCAATGAGCAACAACCTGCCCTGTATTTGGGACAAAAGGTTCGCGAGCGGGTTATCTTCATCAAGGACGCCGCGAAGCTTTAAGTAGGTGTAACCGTTGCCAGCCTGAAGCGTTGGGATGAGTTTACTTTCCATTGGGTCTATAAAACCTCTAATTTTAATGAAATCATACGCCCATACCTATGGCGTAGCACTTTATACTATCATAGAAGCGACGATTAAAGAACTTGAAATTCGCTAAAGTGCACAAACAATGAAGAAACGTCAAATAGGATCGAGTATTCTTGTGGAGGGGGAGGTGGGTAGATTATCGTTTCAAATGCATAAAAATGAAGAAGGACCGCATCAATCCGGTGTATGATGATTTTGCGTAACTACACATACGGAGGTTTGATGCGATCATTTGCTCATTTTACGTTAAACGAAAGGGAAGTGCTACAA
>JAZRWH010000148.1:0-21037 GCA_045599585.1 Myxococcota bacterium | reverse complement strand
TAATTTAAGATTACTGTTAAATCGCACGCGTCGCGAAGCCGAAGGCAAGCAGCGGGCGCACCGGGCGAGCGGGCGCGCATGTTGAAGACGAAGTCAAGTTCGCGCCCGCCGATGAGCGAATTAAATCCATCCCATTTACCTGCATACACCATGGGTCTGCCGCGCGTGCAGCATGTCTGAACGAAGTGAGTTCTGCACGCGCGACAGAAGAGCGCGGGGATTCCAAAGGGGCGTCCGCAGGACAGAATGAGAATAAAAAAGTATAAAATACTATAACGAACGCATTGTGTTACAATTCACTGCTGTCCCACTAAATTTTCATAAAATACTCGGACAACTCTACAGTAGCTTTGTTTTATCGATATATAGTCACTTCTAAACATGAAAAAGACTTAAGATTACTGTTAAATCGCACGCGTCGCGAAGCCGAAGGCAAGCAGCGGGCGCGCCCGCGCGACAGAAGAGCGCGGGGATTCCAAAGGGGCGTCCGCGATACGACGCCCCTTTGGGCCGTCCGCAGGACAGAATGAGAATAAGAAAAGTCTAAAATTCTGTAACGAGCGCATTTCGTTACAGTTAATGAGAATATGTTGTGGGACAGCAGTGGTTACAATTAATGAAATATGTTTTAAAACAACAATATAAGATAATAATCCTCATGGGCGGCAGCGTTATGCCGCCCAAGGGGACTTGTCCTCAGGCCAAAAGAGAATGAATATTTATTAAAACATTAAGCGCGATGGGATTCTACGGGGACTTCTAATGCTTTTTGTTCGTCGGTATGTATCGCCTTACTTTCTTCAGCAGGCAAAGCATGCCGTCTATTCTTTTTTAGCTTATGTCTAAATAGATCAGCGAGTAAACCTGCGGACAACAGAATGAGAATGCTGGTTATGATTATTTGGTCGTCCTCTAAGCCATCCATGCCGAGGTATATGATAACCGCATTAATCCATCCAATCATGACCCAATGAATACAGTAAAAACTGTTGATATTTGAACTCAATCGCGTGAGAAGTCTTTGAATCAATGCAGGAATGATCTTAGCTAAATAGTGATATAATCCAGAAGCAAAGATGGCACCAGAAATGACAACGGCAGCACTCAACGTATTCATTTGATAGAAATAATCTAAATTGCCACTCATCATCCCATGTTTATTAGGAATAGCAATCCCCATATAAACAGCTAGTATCGCAGTCGACATGGGGAACGCAAAGGCATAAAATTTGTTGAGATTTGTGCAATGACGGAGACATTTTCCGTATAAATACCCAAAGATAACAATAATGAACCAGTTCAGGAGAGGGAAACAGGCAATGATTTCGTCATTGTCAGGCGATTTTGTACCCACAAACAACCCCAATAACTCGTTAGGCACGAGACCACCTGCGTCCCAACAAAACACAAAGCTTCCTGCAATGGACATCACGCATGCAATGACAAACAACATGAGATCCGAAACCTTAAACCATTTTAATAGAGCAAATAGAAACAGAGCAAGGCCTGCAAATTGAAGAATATCAAGATCAAAAAAGCCTATGGCAATATCAGTCCATACATCGTGTCCAAAGAAAGTAAGCCCCCAAAAAGGAATAACAATACGAAACGTGTTCAGAAGGTAAGCGATTCCGACAAGGAGCAAACCACGTTTCATAAGTTTTGCTGTATTTTCTTTCCAGGAGTAGGCAATTCCCACGCCCATGCAAGCCATAAAAGTACCTGCACCGAACAAACAATCGAGCACAACGACAGTGATATATTGTGCAACGCTGCCATCAGAAATATCGTTCAAGCCTAATTCTTCAAAACAGTGAACGAAAACCATGCCTATCAGGCACACGACTTTGGCAATATCAAATTGTATTTGCCGTGACGTATTCACTTCGTCTTTTACGAAAAGTTTCCGTTTCACCGGCATTTCAACCACATCTGACATACAAATAACCTTTAGAGCTGAGGTAGCTCTTCATTTGAAGGATCATGACAATTTTCGCACAAACAAGCTGTAGACGAAAGGGTTCCCAATCGTACTTGAGCCTGCATTCATGATGTAAAAAACAAGTTACGCGTTGAGTCATGGCTGCGTAACGCAATAAATTAACATATCCATGCGATGTAAAAATATAAAAGCCCGCGTATCGGCGTTGCCGATAGCGGGCTTGCGAAGGCGTATTCGCGTAGCGAATAGCCGGAGCGCCCAAAAGAGCAGAGTCACAACACGTCTCTATTGGGGAAATTGCGGCTGCTATTTGACTTCGATCGAACCGATTTCGAGTTTATCTTTTTGTTTATCGAGTCGGAGCGACATGGTGTGCATTTCCTGATTTGGGCGTCCCCAGTTCGTGAAATAAGTCACGGTGATCGTGGCGGGCCCAACGAGGCTTTGCTGATGCGAGGCAAAGTAGTTCGTGCTGACTTTGTAGGTGCCTTTTGGGGCGACTTTGTGAAGGAATTCTTCGGGGCCGTAGCCGGTCGTGACGTCGTGACTGACGAGACCGCCGCTTTGTGAGCGATTATTGCCGTAAAAGACTTCTTCACCAGAAGGCTCGACGACGTGCATGTCGATATCGGTGCTATCGGCGTCCCAGGTCATGGCGATGCGGAGATCCGTGTCGAGTACGCGGAGGAATTTGTCTTCGACCGTTGGAATGACGGGGGCTTTACCGGACCATGTCTGGCGTTTGCTCCACGCGGCGAGCTCGTTGAATTCCTCAATCGCAATCACGGCAGTCCAGAGTGCATCATCGCGCTCATAAGGCGTGAATGCGGCTTTGTGGAAGAGCTCGAGGGCTTCTTGCGCATCGTCGGCACTCATGTTCTTTTTGGCTCGCATCGTGAGGGTCAAAGCGAGATCGCGCCAGGAAATCGCTTCGTCGGGACGGAGTTTAGCGACTTTGCGAAGGATCAGGATGGCAAAATCGAGTTCGCCGGCTTCACGCAGACGCCAGGCGTAGACGCGCAACATGGCAACATCGTCGATACTGAGTTCCGACAAGTTCGAGAGAATGCGCGTGGCGAGTTCTGGCGCCTTCTGAGCGAAAAAGTAGCTCGCACAGTCGAAGTAGAATGCAGGGCTAGCCGCATAAGTTTTCCGCTGTTTGAGGTATTCGTTGTAGCCAGATTCCGTCGTTTTGAAAATCGCCTGAGCGTCTTTAATGGCCTGGAGATAAGGCGTGTTGGGATCCCAGGCTTTGAGCGTAACAGCCGCGTCGACAGCAGGTGCTTGGCTAGGTGATCCAGCAGATTTGCTTGGATGAGCCATCTCTGCATCTGCCTTGGGGGCACTATTTTCCACCAATGCTTCTTCGACATCTTCTTGAGCTTCTTCTACAAGGCCCCCATCCCCTTCATCCATCACGCGTGCGCTACGTCTAGGTGAAGCGCTGCCTAAATCAAATACTTCGTTAAAATTCGATTTACGCGGTTTAGGCGGAATGGGGTTATTCCACCAAGCAATGCGGGATTCCCATTCTCTACTGAGTTGATACTGCCAATCTCTAGCTTTGCGTTGTTTTTCGGCCTCCTGCTGGGCTTGCGAGGGGCGATGCTGTAGCCACTGTGCATGGAGTTCTGTGAGATTTTCGTTCGGTTCGATGTCGTATTCGAGGTATTGGTTGATATTGTCGAGTACGATCATGCTCGAAACCGGGCTGACGATGGAATAGCGGCGACCCAGGGCGAGAAGTTCATCGCGATTTTGATCTGCATTGGGCGAAAGATCATTAATGCGACGCGAAGCCCACGACGTGGCAAGCGTTTTGCCGCCAGTCAATGTCGTCGGAAAATCGAGTGGAATTGTGCGACCGTCGGAGAGTTCCAAAACAGCCTGATTCTGCAAGGATTTCATGTGACCGAGCACGGTTACGCGTCCCGTTGCCGATTCACCGATCCCCTGAATATTGTCGAGATTAGCACCTTTAACGCTCGAAACAACGGGAGACGGCGATGTCATTTGTTTGAGGACGTCTTCGGGCTGAACGATATCGAGGTTGAGCACGCGACCGCCGCTGATCTTGCGAAGAGCCGCAACATCGCGCGTGGCGCCCGAAACGAGTGAAATCGAAGATGCGCCAAACTCGGGCAATGCGCCGCTGATTGTGTCCATGCCGTCGGTAAAGAACAGCGTCATGCCGCTGAATTTCTGCGTTGCCAGTGCTTTGAGCGGCTCGAAATCGGTGCCGCCGTCGTAGGCAATCGTATCGATAAAGGTGAGTAATTCTGCGCGATTGTTGAATTTACGAACGGGTTCGAGCGTGTTTCTGAAGATGTGGAGTGCGTAGCTGGCCGACTCGGGTAGCGCTTCGACGACCTTACGCGCTTGTGCGATATCGGCTTCTTTGCGACTTCCCGAGGCATCCCATATCACGCGGAAATTAGAGGGCATCGCGACTGCAACCGCATTTTGCTCGGCAATATTAACACTAGCGGCAAAAAAGATATCGCCGTTATCATGTTCGACGGCCGTCACGATATCGGGGAGTTTGGGCATGGCCACGAGGATGTTTTCAGCGTTTTCGACGTTTGTATCGTGCGATTCGACACGCCAGACAGCTTCAGCTGAAGTAAATCGGGTGTCGCCTAAGCCCCCCAGAATGGGGGCAGGCATATTGGCAGCGACGGAAATCGAGATATCGCGCTGCGCGAGTTTTGTCTGAGGCATGGGCAACGCAAGCGCGGCGTCGCCATTGGGCGCGATCGTGAGCGGCGTCGTGTAATCGACGCGAATGCGCCGCGAACCATTGGCCGGAATTGGGTAAATCCGCGTCCTGTATGCATTTCCTTTGACCTGTTCGACCAAACCAGGGTCAATGCCTTTCTTGACCTCGTTTTCAAAGGCAATGCGCGCTTGTTTCTTTTCGACGATGCTGGCATCGGCCATAACGCCGTTGATATCGATGGCATAGCCGGATACGACGGCGCCGTCGGGCAGCGGGAATTCGAGTTCGCCTTCGAGCACGAGCCCATTGCTGTTCACAATTGTAAATTCTGTTGAAACGCGAGCAAACAAGCCGTTGACGCGAGCGTCAACTTTGTAAGTTCCAATGGTTGGCTCTGTTATTTTCACTGTGCGGGGCGGCACGATGACGACAGGCGGCCTGATAATGCGCCCAATCGCAAACGTTCCCGGATCAATTGGCTCAATAGGGCCTGGTTCTCCGCATCTTCCACCAGGGCATGGCAGTTCGACACGAGGGCCGCATTTGCCTGTAATCGCATCACAAACTTCCGCACAATTGCTTGCACTACACGTCGTACAAACATTGGATACGCAAACGCCGTTTTCTCGCGTCGTGCAGTCGTTGCTCGTCACGCATTCGACGCATCGTCCCGAGACCGTATCGCAAATTCCCTGATAACAAGCATGTTCCGCGCTGCATGCTACACACACGCCGTTGCTGCAAATCGGTTTATCCGGCGTTTTACAGTCAACCCCTTGTCGACATTCCGCGACAACGGGTGGGACAGAATTGATTTCGGAAGCAACTGGCGCAGGGGTTGCCTGTGGTACGTCTTGTGTTGGATTGACTTCCTGCGCATTCGATTGCGTTTGTGAATGTTGTGCGTCATGCTTACAGCTACTCAGCGAAACGACTGAAAGTACAGCTGCCAGACACCCCCAAAAAAGAGAGTTTTTCATACTTTTGCCTCCTATCGAGAAATTGGAAATGCGATGGAAAAGGTATCACATAATCAGCAATAGGAGAACTATTTTTTGGGAAATAGATTCACTGCTGTCCCACAACATATTTTCATTAACTGCAACGAAATGCACTCGTTACAGAATTTTATACTTTTCTTATTCTCATTCTGTCCTGCGGACGGCCCAAAGGGGCGTCGTATCGCGGACGCGAACTTGACTTCGTCTTCAACATGCGTGCCCGCTCGCTCGGTGCGCCCGCTGCTTGCCTCCGGCTTCGCGACGCGTGCGATTTAACAGTAATCTTTAGTCTTTTTCATGTTTAAAAGTGACTATATATCGATAACACAAAGCTATAGTAGAGTTATCCGAGTATTCTACAAAATTTTTGTGGGAAAGCAGTGAAATAGATTAAAATGACATTAATAACAGTTCTTATTGTGATTGATTTGATCGATTAACTGGATCGCCGTTTTATGTTCTGCATTTTTAGCTACATTTTGAAGCCATTCTTTTGCAATGCTATAATCGATGCCAAAATCTAGCGAATGAGCTGCCTGACACTTCACCTCATCACACAAATTATCTGATAGATTATTAAATGGAGGAAGACTGTCCGGTGTACAGCAAGATGGATAACTATCCTCTATCCAGGTCTTATCTATTGGTGATATTACAACATAATGATAGTTATAATTACAGTACTGTCCTGATTTAGCCTTTGCCTGTGCAAGGGCAAGCCAAGCGTGCCAATGTGCATATTGGTCGAGAATATTCTTAGCTTTAACGGGATCTTTTGGAAGATCAATTCCATCCATATATTTGATATAGAGAATGAACGCAGCATCTGCACTACCATTTTGATATGCTTTATCTAACCATTGCATAGCCTGTATTTTGTCTACGGGACGTCCAATACCAAGTTCATAGAACATGCCAACCATAAATTGGGCAGCCGCAATGCCATGCTCAGCTGCTCGGGCAATGAATTTCATTCCTCGTTCTTTTGATCCCAATTTTACCGAATATCGATAATATAGAAGACGCCCAAAATAGAATTCCGCATTGCCATAACCGAGATTAGCCATCTTTTCAACGACCTTCAGCTCATGGATATAACTATTGTCCAAATTGTACTCTGTATCGTTCCACAGAATGGGACTCTCCTCTCTTCTGGGTTCCATAATTGGCTGAGCTCCCTGATGCGTCGCTTTGTGAAAAAATAAAAACGCATTTTCTCGCTGTGATAATGTTTTAGATTTACAGTTTTGAATTTCAGGAACATCATCCAGAATCATGAGTCCCATAAAAAAATCATCTTCTTCATCAAACTTATAATCATTATCTTCATCGTACTGATCAAATTTATCATTTAAGCCCCCATACTGCAGTCAATGAGATAATCGGAAGGAAATGGAGGATAATTAACGTAACAAAACTGATTTTGCCATACGTCAGAAATGAAGGAAAAGGGCATCATGTTCAAAACATCTTTTTGACTTTTGACGTTCTGCAACAAAAGAGCTAACACAGGGTATGATTTAAAATATTTAAGTACGGCTTCAAAACTTTGCGCAGAACGTATCCTACTTTCAACATCTTCGCTTGCATCCCCATCGCCATCATCTTCAATCGCTTCATCACCTTTATAAGTATCACCATCTTCAATCGCTCCATCACCTTTATAAGTAGCACCACAACTTATCACGGGTAAGCATGGGTATTCAGCGAATTCTTGATCATTAATATAAAACTTTCCTAAAGTAACTTCTGGCCGATATTCATTACCATTCTCATCGAAAGCATATTCACTACAAGAAAACGAAAATTTTGATTCCATTTCACATTTTTCATTAAATACAAAATAATCCGTTTGATAGTCCAGCCCTGCATTGCCAGAGTTTGTATACATATAGATCAGGTTTTGAGATCTACCTATCGGAGAATACGTATAAATTCTGTATGACAATACTTAATAATGCTTAATATAAACGCCTTGTGCATCTGAAGCCAAAACCAAAGCGACTTGATCTCCTGAGCCGATGGTAAGTAGCATTGAGTTCATAAAATTTTGAGAACAACAATACATATCCTGTTTTTTAACAGGATTTTCAGTTTTTTCTTCATCCTCATCATAACCATACATTGAATCTAAATAATCATCGATCCACTTTTTTAGGTCATTATAGGATACAGAACATAATTCATCAGAACACTGTTGACAGATCGAACCCGTTAACATTTCATCTGCCATTTCTTCGCACATTTTCTTGGAAAGGAGAGCGTTCACATTGCCACTCAAAAATTCGTCGAGATCAATGGCTTTCGGCGCTGGTTTCGCCAAGGCGCTGGACGACATTAGAGTAAACAATACAGAAAACACGCAACGATGAACGATAGATCTCATAATTTTTATATCCAAGTCACATGAGTCAATTGAAGTGTTCTCAGCCAAGCCATCTCGAGACTAGGCTGTAAAATGCAATCTTTTTAGCACAAAGCTTAAAACTTGTCCCAAACAAGCGACGATAACCCTAAAACTAATATTTACATTTTGGCACTATTTTAAATCTATGTGATAAGTATAATTAGCTTCGAAGCAAACCAACGGTTTGTAGGTTTTGGAGAAAACATTTTACGTCAAAGGAGAAAGTATGAACAAGAGTATTGCGCTTATTATAGCTTGTGCAAGCTTGGTTGTAGCAGTCTCTGCTTGTAATGAAGCTGTCGAGTATTCGGAGTGCCGTGCCACGCCTGGGATGCAGGTTTGCATTGGCAACACAGTTATGAAGTGCGAAGACGGTTTCTTTGGTGACCGTCAAAACGTGTGAAAATCATGAAGTCTGTGTAGACGGCACATGTCTCGATCAATCAACTGATCATCCTATTGATTCCAAGTGTACCCCTGCCGAAACGAAATGCGACGAGGTCAATGGCGTTGTGACGCAGTTCAGCTGCGATCGAACGCCCGCATTTTTTCCAAAAGCCTTTTTGTCGCTATTGGCTGAAGCCAATAGCGACAAACGCCGCAGCTTCTCGCACGTAAGCGACGTGCAAACAGCACGTCTCTACGCGCTCAATACGCTGCGGCCTCACCTATATTTTCATGCATTCGTCGACTTCGATGAGATTGCGTGCGCTCTTAAGCATACCTTTGCGGTTGCCAAGAGTGTCAAGGTCGACTTTCTAACCAGTAGTAGATGACACATCGTTACACGAGAGAACGCTTTCATTCGCCTGGCACACCATCAAAACGCCCGCGTATCGGCAAATGCCGATAGCGGGCGTTGCGGAGGCGTATTCGCGCAGCGAATAGCCGGAGCGCCAAAAATAAACCGTCGGAATGGCAAATTATCCATCAAGTTGCTATTATGTTATACAACAGTTGGTGTATTTTATTTGTACGCTTTGGTTTACATTTTCGCTTATTGGACTTACCATGAAAAAAATCAAACATTTGATCCCGTTGTTCGCACTCTGTTTCATGACGAATGCTTGTGACGACAATTCTGAATCCAATCCCTATGCCGATATGTCGGAATTTGAAATCGCCTGCACAGTGACAGGTGGCATGCATGAAAATGGCAAGTGCAAGTGCGATAACGTTTATTGCGATGACGGCGAAGTCTGCAATGCAGTGACGAAAAAGTGCCCGTTGAAGTCTCTCCCAGAAGTCTGCGCCAAGGATTCCGTGACGTGTACAAGCGGCATGATGTATCGATGCAATGCCAACAGCAAGTTTGTCGAAGATCTGGCGTGCCCAACAAATGTCTGTTTACCCGACCATTCCGGATGCGCGGAATGCGTGAATGACAGTTGTGAAAGTGGCTACCTCAAAAAGTGCATAGGCGGTACCTATCAGTCCCCCGTTCTCTGCGAATCGAGTGAATGCGCTAGCCCAACGGCATGCACCAAAGAATGCGATGAAAACGACCGTATTTGTCGAGACGGTAGCATCCAACTCTGTGTGAACGAACACTACCAGGTAGAGAAAAAATGCGAATTTGGTTGCGACAAAAATACCAAGAATTCATGTGCCAGCAGTTGTAGTGAAGGTGCCACACTCTGCACTGACGGTAAGCTCAAGACGTGTTCTGGCGGTAATTTTGGCGCCCCCCAAGCCTGTGAGAATCACAATTCCTGCAGCAGCGAAACCGAATGCGGTGTCTGCGTAAATAACGAAGTATATTGCGTCGACGATGAAACGAGCAAAGTCGGCTATCTTCGCACCTGCCGTAGTGGCCAACTCAACGACGGTTTCAAATGCAACGACGATCATTCGTGTAATCCTGGTCAGAATAAGTGCGGCAGTTGTAAAAATGGCGAGCGCCGTTGCGTAAACGACGAAGTAACGCTGATCGGTAAGGTTCAGATTTGTGAAAACGGCGAATTTGTCGATGAGAAAACGTGTGATGGCGATTTCTCGTGTAAGAGTGCCTCGGCCTGCGGCGATTGTCTCAACAACACGCAGACCTGCGAAAACGATGATAATGGGATCGGTACCGAACGCACGTGCCTCAACGGAAGCATCGTGAATAAGCCATGTCCAGAAGCCAATTCCTGCAATAAGAATAAATGCGGTGATTGCAGAAATGGCTTTGCCAAGTGTGGCGATACAGCGACATCAATAAACATGCTGCTCGAGTGTAAGAATGGTGTGCTCAATAGCACAGATTGCAGCGCTATTAATAAAAGCACGCCATGGTGTCCCCCCGGTAAATCCACTTGTCAGGCAACGCGTGATTAATCCATCTCGTTAAATCATAATAAATATAAATAATAGCCGTAGAGACACAAATTTTTGCGTCTCTGATACGGCATTTTATGGGCAATACGCCGGAGCGCGTGCCGCGTCGTAGAGACGCCAGGAGATAGGCGGCGCATCGTCGCACGCGTGATATCATCGATCTACTCTACTCGATGACTGGTGCGCTTATCCCGAAGAACCGCTCAAAGAACGCCTTGAGCTTATCGATAACGGTCTGTTTTTTATCAGCGCGCTTGCCGCCGCCAAAGCGCGAAACGGGGGGCATCAGCTTGTCAATGTCTGTGCCGGTTGTTTTGATTTCACCGTCGCGAAAAGCATTCTCAAGGAATCGTCTCGTCTCATCTTCTTTGAGCTTTTCATCCGCAATGATCTGAGTCAGCTGGCGTTCGTACTCATTTGTTATATAGTCATGCCACTCGATTATCACATCCGACGTATCATTGATGCGTGCAATGAAGTTTTCTATCAAAGCTTTTTTACTGCGAAGTTCGGGGCTGGCATCGATCGCCTTCTTGATGTTGATCAGGATTTCTTTATCTTTGCAATGCGTATCGTGATATTCCATTACAAGCGAGAGAATATAATCGATATTGATTTCGATCTGCTTGATTAGCTCGATTTCAAAGACGACATCATCGGTAATATCTTCTTTATTTTGGTCGTGTTTTTTGTTTTTCCATTCATCGTGCAAATCCTGATATCGACCGAGGTAATCCTGAAAATCGCGTTCGGATAGAATTTCCTGACCGGCAAATTCATCAAATGATGAAAGTAGATTTCTCATTTTTAGGATAGCGCCAAATAATGTAATAAACGCTTTTTGATTCTGCTCACCATAAATGATATTGTCGCTCAACGGGAAATTATTCTGCAAATCTTCGATTAAATCTACATAACCCACTAACGATGTTGTTGGCACGGGGAATATTTAATTTTGTTTTTTGGGAGAAGGCATTGGGATTACATCAAAATATAAATCCGCCCGCGTATTGGCGAAAGCCGATAGCGGACGGTGCGGAGGCGTATTGCCCATAAATGCCGTAGAGACGCAAAATTTTGCGTCTCTGTCACGGCATTTTGGGCAATAGCCGGAGCGCGTGCCGCGTATTCGCCCAACGCAACCCCGTAGAGACGCAAAATTTTGCGTCTCTGTCACGGTGTTGTCGGGGCGAATAGCGGCCGCACCCATTAAACCAACGAGCGTTTGATCTGCGTCTTGATTTCGACGATTTTGTAGCCGCTCATTTTGGGCACGCACGAGATCATGTATCCGCCGCACGTCTCCATCGTTACACGCATGAAAACATCGATCCGCTGCGCGAACACATCAAAACACGCATGAAAACATCGATCCGCCACGCAGCCGCATCGTTACACGAGGGAAATCATCGATCCGCCTCGTGGACGCATCGTCGCACGCGAGAAAACATATAGATTCTCTCAAGACGATTCATTTCTCACATTCGATTAGGTTCAGATTTTGACAGTTATCGACATCGCGTGGGACAATTTAGCGGCGTTAGTTCACTCTGAATTGACGCAAGTTTGTTTCTTTAAGAAATATTACATTAATGTAAATATAATTTTATGAATTTAACACATACCCCCCCCGATATTTTGTAGAAAATTCAAATCTTAACGAGCAACAGCGAGAAGCCGTCTTAACGACAGAAGGGCCGCTTCTCGTCATAGCAGGGCCGGGATCAGGTAAAAGTAAGACTCTCATCGAGCGAACCATTCACCTCATTGTGAATGAAAAGGTTCCCGCTGAAAACATATTGCTCGCCACCTTCACCGAAAAGGCAGCCAAAGAGCTCGTCACACGTATCTCAAACCGAGCGCTTGAACTCGGCGTGACGATAAACATCAGCGATATGCTGATCGGCACGTTGCATTCGATTTTTCTACGCCTGCTCGATGAGTATCGACAGTTTA
The DNA here is from genome assembly GCA_045599585.1 of Myxococcota bacterium. Lineage (GTDB taxonomy): Bacteria > Myxococcota_A > Bradymonadia > UBA4248 > UBA4248 > RGIG464. The sequence goes on along the minus strand of JAZRWH010000148.1, from coordinate 8,693 downwards.
CACCGCTCAAACGCAACTATCGTACGCTTGACAGTTTCGATCAGCAGTATCTTATCTATCAGCATCAAAAGCGGTTTGCCGAAATTGAAGGCATTAAATGCTTGTTGAAAGACCACGAAGTCTATCTCTGGTCTTCTGCTCAAACACTGTGCAATCTCGTCAACAAAGTCTCCGAAGAAAACCTCGATCTCGATAGGCTTGCACAATGTGAAGCGCCGTCGCTCAAAGTGCTGGCTGAAGTCACGAGAGTCTATCGAACGATCCTCGAAGAAGAGAATGCACTCGATTTCTCGCTCATCCAAACCTACTTTTGGAGGCTTCTTGAACATGAAGTGGTTTTGAATGAGCTCCGCACCCGCATTCGTTACCTCATGATTGACGAGTATCAGGATACGAACCGCATACAGGAACACATCCTCCTCAAACTCGCCGCGCCCCAAAACCGCATCTGTGTCGTCGGCGATGACGATCAGGCGCTCTATCGTTTTCGAGGTGCAACCGTTGAAAACATTCTGCGTTTTCAACAAAACTTCGCCGAGGGAGCTTGCCAGAAAATCGAACTCTCAAAGAACTATCGTTCCCATCACGGCATTATCGACTTTTACAACCGTTGGATGGATCGCACCTGGGACGAGAAAGACGAATCCGGAAGTTGGACAGACGGTGACCGCTACTATCGTCACGAAAAAATGATTGAGAATGCCGGACTCCAGACGCCCGAAACAGCCGCCTATACCGGTGTCGTCAAAGTCATGGGGCAAACAGCCGGTGCCTGGTTTGAGAACTTCCATCGTTTCATTGAAGACCTCAAATCAAACCACAAGATCACCGACTACAATCAGATTGCTGTTCTCGCACGTTCCGTTAAAAATCAGAACGTCACGCATTTGGCCCAATACCTCGAAGAACACGGTGTTCCCGTCTTTTCTCCGCGCGCCGACCTCTTCTTTGAACGTCGAGAAATCCGCCTCATCATCGGTGCACTCGCCTTTCTTTTCCCCAAAGCCCTTGAACTAAAAGACTGGTACGACGCTAAAACGCATCAAAAAGTTCCATCTTATCCGAAAGAGTGTTTGCTCTACTTTGCGCAGGAATTACGCAACAATCCAGAAAAACATCGACTTCTTCGTCAGTGGGCGGCGCGCAAAGCCCTTGAATTGGGAGAACTCCGCGACAATACCAACTATGCGTTCTCGAATCTCTTCTACGATCTCATCCAGTTCTCGCTCTTCCGAGACCTCGTCAATGTAGACCTCCATTCCGGCGTTCAGGATTTACGACCAACATACAACCTTGCCCTTTTCATTCGCCTGCTCGCCAAATTCGAATACATCTACAACATCATCGTCTTAAAACCAGACCGCCTTGAACGCGACGTAAACATCTTCTTCAACACCTACCTGAAATTCCTTCACGATGGCGGTTTAAGTGAGTTTGAAGATTTCGATATGGTGACGCCGAGCGGCTGCGTCAGCTTTATGACGATTCACCAGTCAAAAGGCCTTGAATTCCCCGTCACCTGCGTTGCCAGCCTATCGGATGTTCCCAAAACAGAAAAGGATGTCATCGCCCAGGCGATTGCAGAGCAATATCATCAAAGTGCCCCTTACGAACCCATCGAACGAACCAAATACTTCGATTTTTGGCGTCGTTACTACACAGCCTTCAGCCGTGCCCGCAATTTACTCGTATTAACTGGCATCGATAACTATGGTGTCGAACGCGCACCCCGCGAACACTTTTCTCCATCCAAATACTTTCTTCAAGTCTACAACGACGTCGCTGACGCATCGGTTTTGTTCACCCCCGAACAGCTCGCGGCCCTTCACATTGACGCCGTCACACCCGCTCAAATCAAACACGCCTACTCGTTTACGAGTCACATTCTCGTCTACGAGAACTGTCCTGTTCAGTATAAGTTCTTTCGCGAACTCGAATTCACACCCGTGCGCACGAACGCCGTCATGTTCGGTACGCTCGTCCACCAGACGATCGAAGACGTTCACCGCGCAGTGCTCGATGGTCATCCCGAACGCGTGACACGCGACGCCATGGATGCCTGGCTCCACGAGAACTACCGTCAACTCAGCCGTCACACCGGCCTCTACCTTAAAGAAGGCGCACTCGGCGTTATTCTCAAACACGTTCGCAACTACGTCGAATACGCCCAAAAAGACTGGAGCAAGATTCGCGAAGCCGAAGTGCCCGTCACACTCCAGGAGCCCAAATTCATTCTCGAAGGCAACATCGACCTCATTCGAGGCAACGGCGATTCCGTCGAACTCCTCGACTTCAAAAGCGAAAAAAAGCCCGACCGCAACACCGAAGATGGCCGCGAAAAGCTCAAACGCTACAGACGCCAGCTTGAAATTTACGCCTATCTCGTCGAGCAGCGTTACGGACTCAAAGTCAGCAGGATGCACCTCTATTACACGGGTGCAGAGTCCGAATCACCGTTCGTTTCGTATGATTATAACGCCAAATCCATTCACAAAACGATCAACGAGGTGACGAACATCGTCGAGCGCATCGAATCCAAAGACTTCCGACAGCCGCCTACCAAACGCTGCAAACAGCTCTGCGGTAGCTGCGATCTCAAACCTTTCTGCGACAATCTCTGAATTTGATTTTTGGGGTTCGGCTATCGGGCTTTGCCCGATACGCCTCGCGGGCGTCGCTTTTCCCTCGCCGGAGACGTGCAGACCGCACGTCTCTAGGCTCGGTCAATACGCGCCGCCTGCTGCGCTATCTCGCTTCGCTCAATACGCTTCGCATTCTTATGAATAATGTCCACGACTATGCAATGCAACAAACGAGTTTCATCCTCAAACCTCAATCAAATCGTGTTCAACGCCTTCGCCGTTGTCCAAAGCTCTAACACCATCTTCGATAAATTTCAGGTTTTCAGAAGAATAAAAAGGATCTTTTGGCTTCTCCGTCACATGCGCAAACGCTTTCAAACCGGCAATCATCTTCAAAACGACATCGATTTGTGCATCAGACAGAGCATCGATTTCTGCATAAACTCTTTCTCTAAGCGGTGACATATCTCTACCTCCTTCAAAAGCACGTCTGGCAATGTGCCAGCCTGTTTTCTATTTTAGCATTATATTTTCCGTAAAACCATCATACACCTCATCAAAAAGGTATTTCATCATGACCGAAAAGCAACAGGAACTCTTCACCTTCGACAAATTTGAACCCATCAAAGGTTACCCCGAACTACGCTGGGCAGGCAAACGCCCCTTCACCGGCACGAGCTATTATCCCGCACAACTCAAAGAGTCCTACGGTTCCCCCTCCGAATCGGGTTGGATGAACCGCCTCTACTGGGGCGATAACTTGCAGGTTATGTCCCATCTGCTCAAAGAATTTCGCGGCAAAGTCGATTTGATTTACATTGACCCTCCGTTCGACTCAAAAGCGGATTATAAAAAAACAATATCTCTGCGCGGTAAAAAAGCCGAATCCGACACCTCGTCGTTTGAAGAAAAGCAATACGGCGACATTTGGACGAACGACGAATACCTCCAATTTATGTATGAACGCCTCGTCCTCTGCCGCGAATTATTGAGCGATACCGGCAGTATTATTTTGCACTGTGACTATCATAGAGCATATCATTTAAAATGCATAATGGACGAAATCTTTCTTTTTTTAAACTTTCATAATGAAATTATATACTCTTATAGTGGCGGAGGTATTCCGACAAATGAAATGCCACATAAACATGATAATTTATTTTGGTTTTCAAAAAGCAATCATTATATATTTAATGTTCAATATAGAGCATATTCTGAAGGGTCAATAAAACGAGGTCGCACAGCATGTAAAGGTGAAAATGCTAAATTAAATGAGTGCGGAACCCCATTAAACGATTGGCTTATTGATATAAAATCTATTGAATCTTCTAAAAATGATAGGCTTTATGGAAATACGGATTTTTGGCATGGAATAAAGAAAATAACTAGTCCAACAGATCCAGAGAAACTTTATTATCCCACTCAAAAGTCAGAAGAATTATTGAGTATTATCATAAAGATGTTTTCGAATCCTGGCGACCTCGTCTTTGACTGCTTCATGGGCAGTGGCACGACGCAGGCGGTCGCGATGAAGCTGGGGCGTCGTTTCCTTGGGGCTGACATCAACATGGGGGCGATTCAAACGACGACCAAGCGCCTCATTAACTGCGCCAAAGAGCTCAATGGCACGTTGCCATTGCGCAAAAACATCTCCCCTTCTCTCGCCAACATGGAGAGAGAGGGGGAGATGTCGCCAACGGCGACAGAGGGGGTAAGTGAGGCCTTCACCGGTTTCGAGGTTTACAACGTCAACGACTACGACTTTTTCCGCAATGAACTCGAAGCCAAACGCCTCATCATCGAAGCACTCGGCATGCAGGCCATGCCCGAAAACAGCCTTTGGGACGCCGAACTCGACGGGCGCATGGTCGCCATCCTCGGCATCAACCGCATCGCGACCGCAAGCGAGTTCGAGCGAATTGTCGCAAACATCGACATCAAGTCCTGGTCAAAGCGCCAACAGGAAAACCTCAATAAGCCCGTCGAAAAAGTCACCTTTGTCTGCATGGGGCACGACCCGAATCTCAAAGCCATGTTCGAGAACCGCATGTCAGAACTCGGCTTCAAAGTCGATCTCGAAATTGTCGATATTCTCCGCGATAAGAAGGACCTCCGCTTCAAACGCGACGCCGATGCCGCCATCTCGGTTCGCGACGGTAAACTCTATATCGACGCGTTCTACCCGATGAACCTGCTTCAAAAACTCAGCCTCGACAATGAAGATGTCGAAGACTGGAAAGAGCTCGTCGATTCCGTTCTCATCGATTGGCACTACGACGGCGTTACGTTCTCCCCCGAAACCACCGACGTTCCCGATGCCAAATCCATGGTCATGGGCAGTTACGCCATGCCCAAAGATGCAAGCCGCATCCACATCAAGATCACCGATCTTATCAGCGAAAGCTGGGAAGGCACTTTCGACGCGAAAGGAGGAAAAATCTAATGGCTAAGCGTAAAACAGAAGTCACGAGCGAATTGCCCCTTTTCTACTATCTGCGTCAATTCTACGTCGATCACAAAAAGATCATTCGCCAGGACTACAAAGACCTGACCAAAAAGATACTTGCGCAGGCAAATCCGGCCAACGCACACGGTTATTTGCGAACACCGCAATACGAAGCCTTCGAGATGTATGTCTTTCTCAAAGAGTATCTCAACAACCCCAAACTCGGCGATCTCTTCGAGAACTGGTGCGCAGACAAGGGTAAGTTCAAGCTGGAAGATACGCGTTTGTCACAGCAGGGGCTTTTGTTCTCGGCGACCGATACGAAAGCATTAGAACCGGCGATCAAACAACTCAAAAAGCTCCAGCAAGACTACGCGAACTATATTTTTTCGCTCACGATGGGCACGGGCAAAACCGTCCTCATGGCGCTCTGTATCTTCTACGAGTTCCTCCTTGCCGATAAATACCCCGACAATCCGCTTTATTGCCACAACGCCCTTGTTTTGGCACCTGACACGACAGTTCTGCAATCTCTCAAAGAAATCCAGACGTTCGACAAATCTAAAGTCTTCAGCAAAGACTACGAAAATAAGCTCAACGGGCTCATCAAGTATCACTTTCTCGAAGATGACGGCATTCCACTCAGTACAGCAGACGGTTCAAACTTCAACATCATCATTTCTACGAGTCAGAAGATCATTCTTCGCAAAAAGCACACGCCCGACGACGCATCCAGTCTGCTGTTCAAAGATTCCTGGTCAGAATCGCTTCAAGACAATCCGCTGGCAGACCTCTATGCGCTCGATAACGAAGGCGCGTTGATGGCGAACCAGCGCTACACAAAACTAACGCGTCTTCCATCACTCGGCATCTACGTCGACGAAGCGCATCACGCTTTTGGCAAAACGCTCAAGTCCGACATGATGGATCGCAGCAAAGAAACCTGTCTTCGTCTTACCATCGACAACCTCGCCGCAGAACTAAGCTCTGCAGAGTCGCAAGTCGTCGCCTGCTATAACTTCACGGGGACGCCTTACGTCGACAACCAACTCATGCCCGAAGTGGTCTATAACTACGGTCTTAGACAAGCCATCGAAAACAAATACCTCAAAGAGGTCGATGTCATCGACTTCGAGAATTATCACTCCGAAGCCTTCATCGAGCAGGCCATTCATCAGTTTTGCGAAGCGCACCGAGATGCGACAACGGGCGAGTTTAGGCGCTACGAAGGCATGCTGCCCAAGATGGCACTCTTTGCATCAACGATCGATGAACTCCAAAAAGAGCTCCGCCCTGCTGTAGAAAATGCTTTGCTCAAGGAAGGACTGGCGCTCGATACCATTCTTATAAACGTCGGCGATGATAAAATCACAAAAGCCGATGATTTAAAAGCGTTCCGACTTCTGGATAAACCCGAATCCAGTAAACAGTTCATTCTATTGGTCGGTAAGGGCAAAGAAGGTTGGAACTGTCGCTCACTGTTTAGCGTGGCGCTCTTTAGAAAACCCAAAAGCACGATTTTCGTTCTGCAGGCAACGATGCGCTGTCTGCGAGCCATTACAGATACTCAGCAGTTAGGCAAAGTGTTTCTCTCAACCGAGAATCTCGAAGTCCTGCAACAGGAACTCAAGGACAATTTCCGCATGACGGTGGAAGACCTGACAAAGAAAAGCTCGACGCCGAAGAGAGTTCGACGTATCTACATCCGCGAGCGCATTCCCGTAAAAGTCATCGAGCAGGTATCTCGCTATGAAACACAGCCCATGCAACCTCAAGCGTTTACCATCTTCGACAATGATTTCAATGCCGACAAATACAAGGTGACGACCGCTGAGCACAAGCTGAGCAACCTGGACGCCAGCGCAGAACGCCGCGAAATCAAGACGGCTCAAAAGAGAACCTTTACGCATTACAGCCTGATCGCAGAACTTTCGCTTTATCTGACGCAGCACGCTGTCGATGGCGAAAAAAGCATCATTCGCTATTCTCCAATTCAGATTGAGCGATTGCTTAAATTAGCGACGGACGGTGATCAACTGCTCGCCAAGGTGAATGACAACAACGATATACTCTATGATTTCGTCATTCCGAAGCTATTCTCACAGCTTTACAAAGTGGAATATGTGCCGGGAGAACCGGTCGAAGTCACCAAGTTTATCGTCAAAGAACCACCCAACAGCGACGGTAATGGACCGTATTTTGAGTTCCAGTTTGACGATGAACATTTCGTTTCTGAAGACGATAAGGGTTATTCACAATTCAATCAATCGGGCAACAAAAAGAGTTTCGACCTCTCAGGCTACGGTTTTGACTCGAACCCTGAGCGCATCTTCTTTGACGAAAATCTCTTCAAAAACGATGAAATCAAACACATTTGGTTCACGGGTATGCTCACGCACGGTCAGTCAGAGTTCTATGTGCATTACATCGACCCAGAAAACTACGCCTTGCGTACCTACTATCCCGATTTCCTCATAGAAATGAAAGACGGTGATTTTTGGATCGTTGAGATTAAAGGGGAGAATCTTCTCGAAGAGAATAGCACACAAGCCAAAATCGAGTATGCAACGCACTTGTTCCAAATGCAGAATCGAATGTTTTACAAGGTCATTCCGAGCAAACAAGCCAGGTACTTATTGACGCATCAAGCCATTCAGGCTGAGCTGGAGCAGGATCATTCACTATTCAATGAATTTATTGAAGAATAGCGTTGTTTAGAACTCTATTCATCTGTAACATTCAGTACTCAACGTGGCACAATCGATGTGCAAATTCACCCACAACCCAAAAAAAGGAGAAATGTATGAGTACCATTGCATCCGCGAATCTATCGACCCTCACGAATGATGCCTTTCGCACGCTGTTTGTCCGCATTCATCAAGAAACGCATGAACTCGCCGAAACCAAGCGCAAAGCGGCCTTTTGTGCAGCATGGACAGCTTTTGAGCAGGCCATGGATGACTCGACCAAGTGGCGTCGTTCGCTCAAAGACTACGATGCCGATTGCGACAAAGCCTGGTCGCTTCTCTCGGCTCAGCTCAATGCGAGCAAAATGCATTTCGACGCAAACCGAGCCAATGCCGCCGCAAAAGTCGCTGAAATCATTGATCCCATTGGCAATGTCACGCGACTCGCTTACGAAAAAGAATATGCGCTCATCCGCAAGGCACTCAATCAGCTGGCTGAACTCGATGCTGAGGTGCTCAAAACGGCGCACATCGACGATATCGTGACGCACCTTCGCGAATGCTACGACATGTTCATGGCTGCCCAGCAGGATGAAAACGTCCAGCGCGCCAGTTATCAAAACGGCGTCGTCAAAGATGCCCGCTCGGCACTCGCCGCAGCCTGGAATCAATACGCCGCGCTTCTGGAAGTGCTCGCCGATGATGACGACAAAGTCGAAGATACCATTAAAAAAATCAATCAGTGCATTGCAGAAATCAGCGTCAAACGCGCATCTAAATCAACGGACGAAGCCACCAAAGAAGGGAATGTTTAATTTTGTTTTTTGGGAGGGGAAAGCGGTAGATTATCGTTTCAAATGCATAAAAATGAAGAAGGACCGCATCAATCCGGTGTATGATGATTTTGCATAACTACACATACGGAGGTTTGATGCGATCATTTGCTCATTTTACGTTAAACGAAAGGGAAGTGCTACA
>JAZRWH010000147.1:0-46982 GCA_045599585.1 Myxococcota bacterium | reverse complement strand
TCGTACATCATCGATTCCATTGAAGAATGGTCTCAGAAGGGGCGTGCTTACATTAATGCATGTTCTCTACCCAGAGATCGCGTATAGTGTTCGTTAAATCGGGATTCCGAGTTTTTGCGAACTTTTTTGGACGCTAGCAATTATTTTAATAAATTTTATTGTTAGCGCGACGACGTTTTACAAAGGAAATTACTCATGCATCATAATTATAACAAACTCGTTTATATCGCCTGTGCTGCTCTTTTATTTAGTATTGCAGGGTGTAAATCTGGACAACGCATTGACGGGAAAAATGATGAAGTTGCGCAAACCACGAATGTTGTGCAAAATGCGTCGGCTGGAGATCGTGGAACAAGTGATGTAGAAGCCGCACAAGGCATGAATATGCAAGATGCTGGTGTAGTGAATGCAAACGAGAATGTTGATAATGCTGAGCAGGTTGGGGATGTTGTAAAGACAAGTGTTAAAACTGACATCGCAAATGCGCGACGCGATTTTTTAGCTGTTCGACAGCAGATCATCGAGGATAATGCTCGTCATCGTGCAGCCTATCGTGAACGCATAAAAACTGCTTCTGCGGGGTTATTGGAAGCTAGCGACTGCGATAAAACTATCCTGACTGAATCTGAAATGCCGGAATGGACGTGTAATCGTGCCAGTACCCGTTGGGTATGCAAAAATGACAAAGGATGTACACTTGGCGGAAAATTATATGCAAAAGATGTATATCTCGTAGATAAACAGCCTATGTATGATGGCTATGTGGCACTTTCTGAACCCAAAGATCCCAATCGAGAAGCCGACTTTTGTGAACCTTGCCAAGATGCTCATTGTAAATGCGGAGACATTCGTTTAGACAAAGGTATCGATTGTTGTACAACGATGAATATCTATGCCGAAAACGATTATTATATGGTTTATGATAATGTTTCAAAAAAATGGAATACAATAGTCTATTCAAACGAAAGCGAGTGCAAAACACCTAATCCAAATGGCAATCCTCGTTATCATTATGATTGCATTCATGGGGAGTGGGTTTGTAAAGACAATGCTTGTGAGTGTCCATTGAATAGCCAGCTGATGATCAAGCCTGGACTTGCATGTCACGATGGAATGGGTATCGATCCCTCCGCGTGTCAACAAATTCCTCGTCCGCAGAATCCTGAAAACTATCGATGTCTCGATGGTCAATGGGTTTGCCAAGGTGATATCCCCTGCATTTGCGGCAATATCCCTATCACGGATGGCGTGGCATGTCTCGATGAAGTCCCCGCTTTGAATGGCAAAAAAGTGATACCCCCTATTCCTTGGTTCTCTTTTAAGGACGACCAATATCTTTGTCTCCAGCATTTGGGTTGTTATCTTGGCGATGGACTCGTCTGTCAATATGGGCAAACGCTGAAAGATGGAAAATGTATTGATACCCAAATCAAAAGTCAGAGTATTGCTCAAATCTATCAGTGCAACCAAGATACTAAATTATATGGCGTAGAAGCGGGTTGTCCGAAAGGAACGCAATGTATAAAAGATACTGAAAACATCGGACACTGTGCTTGTTCTGGGGAGGTCGTCGATGGATGCGAGGTATGTATAAATCCGGCTGGCTGTATTGACCGTCGTAGTAATCCGATTGTTCACTATGGTTTTGGTAGTTCTATTGGGGATGACGTGTATCATGAGTCCATGCGACATATACATGGTGATTACAAGTTATTGACAAATAAAGCTGGTATTTGTTCTCATTCTAGTCCTGCTGATGCGTGCGATGCTTACCATCCTGTGGGAGGAATACCTAAAAGAATAGAATTATTTGGCACAGAGGAAATTACCCCCTATATATTCTCGACTGTGATTTCTAATGATGATGACTGCCTAGGTGGAACGAAATACTGTGGCGATTCTGAAATTGCTCCAGAACTCATAAGTGGTTATCGATGCGAAAAGAACGACGGTGACTATATGTTGGAGTCCAATGATAAATATTGGTTTTGCGGCAATGATATTTGTGCAAAAAGAAGCATTTGGCGTAATAATCATTGGGAATATAGTTTTTGCAAGGATGATAAATGTTCCATACCGGTCAATTCAGATGATTTTCAAGTGAGCTTTAATAAAACTAACAATTCAATAAGCGTTATTAATAAAGCCAGCCTGTCTCAGCAAGAACCAGTGCGTTCTTTGAATGAAAGTGATTTTGAATTGCCCTCATCTCCATCTGATATCAAGCAGGTACAGTGCGGCAATGAGACGTGTGGCTTAGGGGCAAAATGTGTCAATGAACAATGCGTCTGTGGCCAAAATAAGACTGCGAATATGAATGATTTTAGCTGTATTTTTTCATCTAATTCGGCTTACATCGGTGAGTGGGGAGGAGATGAGATAATTACAGGTGAATGGTATGGATATATCTGTTTGCGACCGGAGGGTTGTAATTATGGTGGTTTGCACTGGAATGCAGGTGCCAATTCACTCGGTGCAACGGATGCGGATAAAGACTATGGCCTAAAAGAGCATGTTAATGATTTACGTGTTCAATCGAGTGAAAGCTCTAGTGCGCCTAAATGTATGTACCATATCGATGGTGATGTCGATACGACCAAAGAAACGCAATGCCTCGATGGAGACTGTGTCGTTCCGCTCAAAGAAGGAAAGTGCGGCGCTGAAATGCATAACTTAAACAAGGTTGTGCGTGCATATATCCATCTTGTCGATGATTACAATCAATTTGGTGAACCGGGAGCTACGATCGAGGCCGAAGATTCAAGATATGAAGTCGATGTATTCTTCAATGCTGATAATGAAATCCATTTGTATGATTACCCTGTATATAATACTAAGCAGTGTGCTGACGGTACGCGCTGGTGTCATGGGTTAGATAATACTCCGCTCAAAGTCCCTGCTGTCGATGAAGGCTATATTTGCGATGTGTTCCCGATCGCGGATAAAAAGAATACAAAAGCATGGATATGTAATAGTAACACCCACTGTACATGCGGAGGTGCACTTTGTCCTAGGGGGGCGGCGTGTATTGATGAGCAGTGTTTCCCAAGTATTGGTACATCGGGGGAGGCGTTTAATCGATATATCATCAAGTAGTCGCGCAGAGTGCCCGTGAGGCGTATTGACATCACCAATAGCAACGCCCATATAATATATTTCAAATTATCACCAAATATTGGAGAGTGTTTATATTTGTGGGTAGACTGACTCAGTAACTCTTTGAGCCTTATCTAGGGCCTAATCGAGGAACTCATTAAGGCCTTACCTAGTGCCTTTCTGAGGGCTTATCGCCTGAGTGCTTATGAAGACCATACCTAGCAACACTTTGAGTGCTTGCCTAGTACCTGGCTTCAGAAAGTCCTTCTGAGGGCTTATCACCAGAGTGCTTGCGAAGACCTTACACAGCATTCGAAACACTCTCAAATATTGTATTATTATTTTCAATATCTAGACATATCAACGTTCAATCATTCTGTTGCCATGATAATAAACAGGATCATATTTCCTGTTCGTATTATCTTCAGGCTGCACACTCCATGAAGTTTGCAATTACGACCGCCACTTCAATGGCGACAATCAATGTGTGCCCGATGCGGATGCGGAATGCGGCTCAAATAACCTCGACTGTACAGCCAAGCAAGGAGTTCTCAACGCACACTACACTCAAGACGAAAACGTCTCGTGTAAAGTCAATAAAAAGTGCTCAGTTCAGGCCTGCAAATCTGGATGCCATTTGCGAAGACAACGAACTACCCTCAAATGTGAAGTCAATACCTGTCCTGCCGCGTAGGTCGTTTCCTGCAAACCGGATCCGCTCAAGAAATCCATGTCAGAATACTATCACTCACATTCACCATACCAGTGTTATTCGCTCAATTATTAATTCTATATAATATATATAGAATTAATAGAACGCATTCACGCCCAAGGAGAATCTTTATGAAATTTAATCTCAGACGTTCTGCTATTTTAAGTGCTATTCTGATAGCTGGCTGCGGCTCCGATGATCCGCAGCCCAATAACCCAGAATGCACAGCAACTGACCTCTCAAGTTGTGCCTCTGGTCAGGTCTGCTCTTCCGAAGGGACATGCATCACTCCTCAAAAGCCCGTGCCTGAAGTTGGCTGCGGAAACGGCGTCGTCGACGGTAATGACTGGTGCGACGGAAACGACCTCAATGGCAGGTCTTGTACTGACTTCAAAGGCTTTATAGGCGGTACGCTCAAATGCGATTCTACTTGCCAGTTTAATACAGATGATTGCACTGAATGCAATTCAAGTACAGAATGTCAGAATCGAACAGACAGTAGAACCATTTGCAAAAATAACCGCTGCGTTTTGCCCGATTTCTGCGGTGACGGCGTGAAAAATAACGACGAAGAATGCGACGGCGAAGACGGCATCATCACCTGCGAAGACATCGGCTATGCCGGCGGTGAAATATCCTGCAACCATGGATGTATGCTCAATGACAGCAAATGCGTTCAGTGTACGCCCGACAATATGGAAAACTGTGAAGATGGCCAGATCTGTAATGAACACGGCAATTGCGTCGATCCTGAGCACGTCGTAACTTGCGGTGATGGCATGGTTGAAGCCAATGAAGAATGCGATGATAAAAACCTTAACGGAAAAACATGCGCTGATTTTGGAGATTTTAGTGCCGGAACGTTAAAATGCAATTCGAGATGCACCTTTGACTTAGCTGATTGCCTTGAGTGCGAAACCAACACGCAGTGCGCCGCAAACTACAACGATAAAACGATTTGCCAAAACCATCATTGTGTCGCCCCAGAGATCACAGAAACACCGGAATGTGACGCCAATCACCATTGTGCCAGCGACGAATACTGCCACATTGCCGAGAACAATCCCCTCCTCAACAAGTGTGAAAAGCAACCCGTCTGCAGCAAAAATGGCTGTATCGACGACAAAACACTTTGCCATGGCGCCGATTGGGATAAGCCGGGCGCAAGCACATCTTGTCCAAATGGATGTAGTGGCAGCGCATGCAGTGATGTCGTCTGCGCCAAGGGAATGTGCCAGGGAAATGCCTACTGCAATACGAGCAAATCTGCCAAAGGCGAATGGACCAACTGCGGCACAGACGAAACCTGCGAATTTGGTTCGTGCATCGCCAAGCCCAGTGACGGAACCAAAAGTATCGTTATCAGCCAAGCTTATCCCGGTGGTGCAGGTACTGACTCCATTTACGATGTTAAATACATCGAGCTTTTTAACACCAGTGATCAAGATGCACTCCTCCAAAACTGGAGTATTCAGTACGCAGCTGCTGGCGCCGCAGAAACGACCATCCCCTCGATATGCCCTCTCCCGGATCGGTTACCATTCCCGCGCATTCCTATTACCTCATCGCACTAGCCCCCAATTACGAGAATCTAAAGGAGCAAATCGACTATACTTGCACCAAAAGTATCCAGGCTGCACAGACAAAAGGTCGTCTTTTCCTCGTCGGCAATAATGAGAAACTCAAAACCTCTACACCAGCCGCAGGATCTTACGTCGATGCTCTCGGCTATGGCAGCACTACATGGGCTGAAGGTTCACCAACGCCAGCACTGTCCAAAACAACTGCTGCTATGAGAAAGCGAAATGGCTGCGTCGATACCAACAATAACCAGAACGACTCTGAAATTGCAGCCCCAGCCCCTCGCAATTCAAAATCCCACAAAAATTTCTGCGTCTTAACGCCGGAAACCACTGAGGCACTCTGCAGTGATGGTATCGATAACGATGATAACGGTAAAAAAGACTGCGAAGAAACAGCATGTCAGAAATTTAATTACTGCAAAAATCCGCAGCCTTCATGCGGCGACGGCAAAGTTAATCAGGCTTCCGAAAACTGCGATACCAATGATTTTAATGGTAAAACCTGCGCAAGCGTAGGCAAGTTTGTCTCCGGTACCCTCAAATGCAAAAACAACTGCACCTTTGATACATCAGCTTGTGTCGAGTGTACTACCACTGACCTATCTAACTGTGCATCTGGACAGATCTGCAGTCAGGGAAAATGCACCAAGCCTCAGGAAGAAAGCTGTAAGGAAAATGATGTCATGTGCATTGAGCAAGAGTTTAGCTTGAAAACCTGCACAGGTGGTCAATGGATCACGAAAAAATGCCCAGATGAAACTCCATACTGCAAAACAGGCGCTAAAGGATGTTCTGAAATAACATCCAATGAGGAATGCCAAATAAATACATTCATTCCCTTCTTAATATTTGGAGAATACCCTATTATATGTAGTGTAACAGATGAATCTTATAATGGCATAGGTCACATATATACTGGTGTTGGGGTGGGACATAAGTCTAAAGATGGCGTTGGCTATACAGATGTTTATGGCTATATAGATAATATATATCAATCCAATATGCGTTGCATAAATAGAGGGGAAGTGACTCTGATGGGGGTAAATAATGCTTCAACATTTGTCTGCGCTCAATGTAAGCCTGACTCCGGAGGTGAACTTAGATGGTCAACAGTTCCCGCGACTTACACCTTTGATTCAGATCATAAGCTGACGGGCTGTGTTCCCACGGTTTACGAATGCACGAGCGAGGATTTGACCAAATGCAGCAAATATCAGATCTGTAAAGAAGGAAAATGTGCAGACACAACCGGCTCCGATGATATTCATTGCATCGAAAAAGAACAAAGTCTCGAAAAATGCACCAAGGGCGTGTGTGTTAAAGAGAAATGTCTATCGTACTACCGCTGTGCAGACGGTGCAGAAGATTGTACGTTTGCCCAGGATGATAAATATTGTAATGTGAGCAAATATATGCCAGTAGTTGATTCAATTTATAATAATGTATATTTCTGTACCCCATCTCTCGACGGCAATGATGTTGTCAAAAGAATGAAATCAGAAAAAGGCTTTATGTCGGCCAAAGACGGCGTAGGCTTTATGGATATTGCCAGTGCTCAAAAATGCACTTCTAAAGGCCAGTCAAAATATCAAACGAAAACATTAAGTGGAAACGAAAGCGTTGCCGTCTGTTTAGAGTGCAAAGTCAATCAGGATGGACAGCTTTACTGGCTGTCAGTTCCTGCCACTTATACTTATAATTCGAAATCCGAAATCACAGGCTGTACGCCAACTAAGTTTTAATATCGATTAGTATATGTGGCAGTGCGTATCGGCCAAAAGCCGATACGCACTGTAGATATTAAAACGTTCCCGATACTGAAATCGAGTTGCCGCCGTAATTAACGGAAATATGGTTCTTTGGATAGAGCCCATCCCCAGGTGAAACAGTCCTGCGGTGGAGCCAGGGAACGAGAAATCCAACGAGACTCCCCATAGCAGCCCCAACTAACACGTCCGTAAAATAGTGCTTCTGTCCGGCTACGCGAAAATATGCCACGAGCGTCGCAACGGGAATACCGATTCCCCAGATATACGGCTCTGCCTTGTAATCTCTGATATTCGCAATCGTTCCAGCTGCCACAACAAGTGCAAATGCAAGATTGGTGTGCCCTGAATAAAACGACAAATTATCATCCGACGGATTGTTATAAAGCCCGCTGTTTCCACGCGAAACATATGGACGTTCACGTCCTACATAATACTTTACGATTTCATTAAACAGCGAACTGATCGTAATTGTTTCCAACATGAGAAGGAGATCAGAGGGATAACCTTCAATACGGCCTTCAAGCCCACTGGAAAGAGCCAGCGCACTAAGCGTAAGTACTGGAATACCGATAAAGTCCACATAATCGGCCGATTTAGCAGCATAATTAGGCTTATCCCAGCTAAGCGCATTCGTAATCCGATCATCCACTGCATTGGATTTGCACCAAACACATGTTTTCGGCGCAATATCGTCCTTTGCCAGTTCCATTGTCAACCAGGTCACTCCGGATACTGCAATCAACGCAGTGTCGAGATCCCAGTAGGTCACGATGTCCTTCTTTTCTTCCCTCATAATGAGGTTGCTATCTCCCATCAACACCGAATCGTCTTGCACAGAAATCTGTTCCTGTACAGTGTCCGTTTTATCCTGCGCAAACGCAGTTGTGCTAAAAAGGCAGCTGATCAGCATGAGAGCCACCACGATATATTGTTTGATCTGATTGTTCATATTATCTCTTTTAATGTCGTGCGCATCATGCGAGCCGTATTGCCAAAGGCAATAGGCGAGTGAGACGCAACAATTTGCGTCTCATTCATTAAGCGGGCGTATTGGCAAAGCCAATAGCGCGTAAAGCGAGGCGTATTTCGGGCGGTCGTAGAGACGCAACAATTTGCGTCTCTACGTTGCCGACCGGAAATAGCCGAGCTCAAGCGGGCGTATTTGCCCCGTGTAGACGTGTCACGACACGTCTACACGGTGGCAAATAGCCCGCTTTAAATCGTCGCCGTATCGACGTTAGGCGATAGGCGACGCGCATCACATAGATTTTTAATGATAGCCGTTTGTATGACGGCTATCGATTTGGGAATTATTGTATATTATCATTCATTATCTGTGGTTCAATCGATTTTCGATTAAGATTATGGCAGTTATTGAACACAGACAGGCGTTTAGGAATCAATCAAAAATAATATTTAGATGAATTATTAAATCGGCAAACAAGAAAGGAAACTAACCTTCGTCAGGCGTTTCGCTGCCGCCAATGGGGAATTTGAAGACAGCACCAAGGCCTATAAAATCGTAGAAGGTTTTGTATTTACCATTGTTTGTTGCGATAGAACCTTCGGGATAGACGAGATTGTATTGTTTGTAGTTTCCTTTGGTAATGTTTTGGGAGAGTTGCTGTACGTGTGCAAATGAGAAATCGAGTCGTACGAAAGCGACGTCGACCGAGAGACCGATGGTTGGAATGAATTTGTCGGTATCATAGAGGAAGACGGAGTAGTTTTCTTCGGTAGATGCTCCAGATTCGTAGGCAAAGCCAGCACGAAGGGTGAGACGATCGGGAATGATGTGCCAATCGGAACCGATGCTAATTCCCCAGGTATCTTTGAGGTTACGTGGGATATGGAAATTATCGACGCGAACGTCGCCGACAAGAGCATTGTTCGCGAGATAGACATCGTGCGGTTTGATGAGAAGCTCATCTTGACGTGACCATCGATCGTATCGGAAATCGAGTTCGATATCGGCGATATTATCAAAGACGTAGCGCATGCCGAAGCGGAAAGTCCAAGGTAAAGCAAGCTCAATGTCCATTTTGTCGGACTTCATTTTAGTGATGTCATAGACATAGTGGTCGGGAAGCGCAGCTTTGAACGTGCCGTTTGTCGATTTGAGATCGGCGAAAAGTTGAAAGGAAGCCGCCAGTTCGAGTCCGTCGATGGGGTTGTACCAGATGCCGAAGTTTGCGGATGGCGTAAAGTAGTCGGAGGCATTGATCGTAATCGTGCTATCGAGGTCTGCGTCACCAGCTTCACCAAAAACGCCGAGGTATGTACTTGAGACGCCTGTGCCTTTGAAGATGAAGGTAATGTTTTGGATGCCAGCACCGATGGCGACGCGTGGGTGTGGGCGCCAGGCAAAAGCGAGTTCTGTCGTGAAAGCAATGGTGTTGGCGTAGTCAATGATGACGTAGCGCTGGGGGCCGTCGGAGGGGAGGCGGAGTGGGGCAGAGTTGGGTGAAAACAGGCCAACACCAAGACCGAATTCGTCAGTACCGAAGTCTGTCGTAAAGAGGACCTGTGGCATGGCGACCCCTGGAGCTTCATTCGTGACGGTATCAAAAGTTTGAATAGAACCGTTGCGGAGCACTTCGGGAGCACGCGTGTACTCGAGTTGGAGCATGCCGTACTGAATGTCGACGAGAAGCTGGTGTCCTTCGACGAGCGAAATCAAAGCTGGATTGTATTGTATTGCGTTTGGATCGCGTGCGCCAGCTACGACAGCACCAGCACGACCGTTGGGCATGACACCACCAAGCGGTATAAACAAACCGCCGGCAAATGCCTGATGGCTTAAAAGTGTGGCCGCTAAAAAAGCCGTAACCAAAAGAGTTTTTTTCATCATTTATCTTATATTATAGAATCGACTGCAGATGTTATACAATCGAGTTATTATTTGTAAGGTATTCTTAGTATTGGATTTTCCAAGAAGCATCGTCCATTGTCCAATCGCTTGGACGTCTGTCAAAGCCCCAAATTGTGAAGTCGATAATTTGATAAATGCGTTCAACGCCTCTGTCGTCGTCAGTAAACAGCTCGTATGCAAAGTCGAGGACGCTTTGGTGGCAGGCCGTGTCGCACCAGATGTGTGTGCCGGGCGTCGGTCGGAAGAGCGCTTGTCCCGTCTGAAGCAATCTCATGATATTGGGAACTTTGTGCGAAGATGTTTCGACGAGATAATAGAAGAATCGGTTGAATGAGCCTGTTGGATCGCACTGATTGAATGCATTGACGCAGGTAAGCATCGTGACGAGGAGAGATAGGTCGTCGTAGGCGCCCGTATGCCATTCGTAGTCGGGATCGAGCGGTTTGGCCAGCATTTTGGCAACCGAGACGAGGTGCTTTTGCTCAAGAATCCATGAGAACAGCATATACGCTGCCCCCGTTACAGCTTTTGGAGATTCGCTACCACTTTCCATGACCCAGAGTACGAGTTTTCGGAAGTTTTCGAGGCCGTTGTCACGATCTAGTTCGTCAAATAGCTGGAAGAAGCTGTAGGGAACTCTATTTGATATTATGTCGGTGATATCGGGAATAATCTCTTTGTGGATCCACTCTGCTCGCGTACCGTTTTCAGTCTTTTCGAGATAGACCGTATGTAGAAAATCGACGGCTGTTGCAGCAAGGTGAATACCGGCAGGTTTTTCAAATACGATTGTTCCATCCGCTTTTTCGACAGTTTTCAGGGTTACATTGAGTAGGCCTTGCAGACCATTTGAGAGCTGATCTTCCACTTCGGGATGAGCATCCATGACGTCCGAAATGTCGCGGATTGCGTCTATATAAAAGTAGATGGGCGAAAGCGGAGCGATAATGTTGCCTTTGGGGTCTGTGGTAGACTTTTTGCCCAAAAGATTGACGAGGTTTTCATCCGGCGTGAGCAGGTAAGTGATGTAATCGGCAAAGCGATCGAGGAGTTTTGAGCCGTCAGAGAGTTCGAGGTTAAGAAGGATGTCACCTGTTTCACCGAGATCTGCAAGGATATTGGTTTTGGACAGTGCGTCATAGAGGAGGGGTTCAACGCTCCTGAAGTTGGCGTATTCGAGTGGCATGGGTGAGCCATCGGCCATCGTATGGATGTAGTCGCCGCTCGGGTAGTACTCAAAAAGTTTTGCGACGATTTTGGCCAGAATGTGTGTTTTTTTGTGGTCATTAAAGACTTTGACGACGGGATAGAGTGCGTCAACCATGCCGACGGATTCAAGCGCAAACAGCGTATCAGCTTGTGCCAACCTACATGGTCGGCCGTCACGGCAAACAGCGGTGTTGAGATTGAACGTGTATGCGCTGTTTTGTGAAGAGATTTCTTCCATGTTAAACAGACGCGTGACTTCTGCTGTTGTCGGAAACATCGAAAGTTTAACATCGAAAACGGTGTCTGTCAGCCAAGTGATTAGGCTTACGACTGTACTCAGCTGAATATCAAAGATATCAGTAAGTCTCATGATTGTTGGGCTGAGGTGTTCTTCGAGCGACAGATTTCCCGTGATAGTGAGGAGGTAAGCCTCTGCTAGGTTATCAAAAGAAATCATGGTCCCAACGAGTCCTTGTGCAACGCTCGTGACATCAATGTCTTTGACGACGAGTTTTTCGACGACAACGTCATAGGGATGGGCGGATGTTTCCCACATCAGGTGGGTTATGCGTTGAAACAGCGAACGGTTAAGCTCCGATTCGGGGATTGTGCGATTGACGGTGGCAGTTCCCAAAAGGTCATCGATTGGGCAGGAGCGCATACAATTGTAGTGTTCCATCGTGCCAACCTTGTGATTTTGGTGGCATGCGTCTGCGCATACAGCCCAAGCGCTGTTAGCGTTGTAGGTAATGAGTAGTTTTTGGCGCTCAAGCAGTTCTGATATGACGGGACCGAGTTTTTCTGTGAGCGGGTCGTTAAGTGCGGTGACGAGGTCCTTGATAAACCCAGGATCTTCGGCAAGTTCCTGAACCATTGGCAGCAAAACGTCGATTAGATCCGAGTCACTTGACATATTCATATCGATCGAATCTGCAAAGTCAGTGATTTTGTCGACGTCATTGACCAGTTTGGCAACTTCGTTGGGATGGTCTTTGAGAAGCGTTACGATAGCTTCAAAGTTGGGTCCAACAGAATCGTGATTGAGCGTTTCAAATAAAGCTGCGATGAGCTGTGCAATGCCTGAAGTTTTTGAAAAACCAATGTAGTTGCCGTTTTCGTCTGAATAGTTTTGGCCTTCACCCAAAAGCGTTTTGGTGGCTCTAAGCAGATCATCGAGCGTATTGTCGATGAGGAGTGTGTCAGCTTCACGAATCAGATAAGCGAGTGGTGTCTTTTGAAGATCAAAATATGAGAAGACTTCGTGGGTGTTGCGGGTGATGAGGTGGCCTTTTTCGTTGACCGTAAAATAGGCACTTGCACCTTCTGTTGTTTCGAAGGGACTAATGCGCGTACCGCCTTGTAGCGTGTAATAGCCGTAAATATTGCCGTCAGCAAAACCGTCCGAATTACTATCTGTGAACGGAGTATAGGCCTGACTACCGCCTAAAGGATTAATCTCTGGCCAACCGCGACTGTCAATGTGAACCGCTTCCTGTGGTTCATAAGGGCCTTTCGGAGCATAAATCTCATCTTCTCTCGTGAGCAGATCGAAAGCACGATAAAGGATGCTTGAGGATTCTGAGTCGTATGAAAGATCGCTCATTTCGATGGTGAGGGCCTTAACGAGCTGATTTGTGGCATTTTTTTCTCCCGATGACTGCTTGAGAGCCATATCTAGAAGCTGTTTAGTAATGCCCGCAACGTCTTCATAAGAAAAAACGCGTTCGATAGGATTTGCCCATTCAGAATTTTTGAGGAGTTTAGGTG
Source organism: Myxococcota bacterium (assembly GCA_045599585.1). Classification (GTDB taxonomy): domain Bacteria; phylum Myxococcota_A; class Bradymonadia; order UBA4248; family UBA4248; genus RGIG464. The sequence goes on along the minus strand of JAZRWH010000147.1, from coordinate 33,974 downwards.
AGCCGAGGAAGTAGGCGAGCGCTTCAACAGCATCGGGATCTTTTCGCCAAATATCGATGACTGTTGCTGCTTTTCGGAGCGTTCCTGGATAGAGCATATTTTCGTAAAGCGGTACGATGTCGCGGAAAACCTGATTAAGGTTAGAGAGATCTTCTTCTCGCACGGTCATATCGGCAGCTTCAATAAATTGTTCCCGATAGTTGTAGAATGTTTGCACGTGCGCATCGTCACCGTAGACGGGGGAGTTCTTGGTATTCTTTGCAAGGATCTCGAAGAGTTCCGTTCCAAAAGAGCCGCGCTCGACAATCGTACGTTCAGGGACGATTTCTTCGAGGCATGATGTCGCAGTGATAGAAGAGGCTGCCATGAAGGCAATTATTAAAGCTTTTTTGAATATTTTTGAAAACGTGGCTTTCATAGTATAAAGTTTGTTAAAATTAAGAAAACCGCGAATTTTTTAATTGACGCATTGCGTCAATTAAAATTATCTTCGCGTATGGATTCTGCCACTTAAAAACTATAAATCAAGTTTTTTTTGTATTTCATATGGTATGCAAAAAACATTGCGCACTAACGCATAGCGTCATTTTTTGAGGTGTAACTAAGAAATGACAGACGTTATATAAAAAATCATCAGACGGGATATGTGTATATCATATAACTATATCATATAACTAGATGCATTGCATGTTTACGTAGTTATTTCGTTGACTGCAATGAAATTAACTCAATATGAATATCACTGCTGTCCCACAACATATTCTCATTAACTGTAACGAAATGCGCTCGTTACAGAATTTTAGACTTTTCTTATTCTCATTCTGTCTTGCGGACGGCCCAGAGGGGCGTCGTATCGTGGACGCCCCTTTGGAATCCCCGCGCTCTTTTGTCGCGCGTGCAGAACTCACTTCGTTCAGACATGCTGCACGCGCGAACTTGACTTCGTCTTCAACATGCGCGCCCGCTCGTCTGGTGCGTCCGCTGCTTGCCTTCGGCTTCGCGACGCAGTCGATTTAACAGTAATCTTAAGTCTTTTTCATGCTTAGAAACGACTCTATATCGATAAAACAAAGCTACTGTAGAGTTATCAGAGTATTCTATGAAAACTTCGTGGGACAGCAGTGTATGAATATATATAATTATTCGCTATTTGTCCTGCGGACAGCGCCTTAGGTGCATGACGTATTGCAGTAGTATCTTTGGATGCATAGCGCTTTTGGGCGCAAACGCACCCGCAGAAAAATGACTATAATTGTATGGCATATTGTACGTTTTAATCTTAAACGCAATTTTGGTATATGCAATCGATTGTAGTTCTCTGAAACTATAAGCAAGAATCTATGTAGCGTACACATTCTGTGTCGTGAATGTATGGAGAATAGATAATTGGTGATGGATTGACGACTGAAAAAACTGCAAAAAAAAAGCATTTAAATGCGTAACGAAACGATTTTCGATGGCACTACTGTATTAGAGGAAAGCAGGCTTGTTCTCCTCATACACTACGTTAAAGAAAGGAGATCGTGTTGTGCGTTTGATTTGTGTTGGCTGTTTTCGTTGTCGTGATCCGCCGGTTTTGCATGTTTCCCGCCCAAGTCGAATGTTGTTGACGAACACGTTGGACTTGAGGTGCAGTATTGCCCAAACGAATTCCCGCGTCATGTGCTCGCTCTTGACGTGGCGAATTTTGTGGCGTTTTTCGGTTTGACCACAAAGTTTTTTTGTCAATGATGTCAAAAAAACGCACAGGCTAAACTGCCGGGGGCGTCTGCCCGGCGGCTGGGCATGGGCAAGCAAACCGGCGGTGGTGGAGGCGGGGGCGGGGCCCAAAATTTGGGCCCGATCTGTATTTTGTTGAAATTAATAATTAAAATATCACAATTTTTTCGTCGTATATAGATAAATACGAGATTTGTAGTGTTGCTATCTCTGCTTTGTGAACGCTCTGATTTCTGAATCAAAACTATATCTTCAACGCGCTATTCAGCTTCAAGTGCCTCTTTTAGATCTGCGTGATGTTTTGCTTCAAGCAAAGCACTCGCCGCTGTATGTTGAACGATTGCTTTGACGAGCAGCTCCAGTGCTGAATCTTCTGTGTAATCTGCTGGCGCAAAGTAACGGCTTCGCCCCTCTCGCATCATGCGGTGGACTTTGCTCTTATCCCCTGTTTTAGGGTTGTAGACGCAAATAGAATGGCCTCCATGATCGTTGATCAGTTTCATACAGGGAACGTCGGTGTCACTGTCGCCGATGTAGATCATATTGCGGAAGGGAACACGGAATGCGTCTGCCGGGAAATAATCGTTTACGCCGGGATCGTTGATGTCCAAAATGCCTTTGCTTATTCTGAAAAGAAACTGGGTTTTGTTGGTAAAATTGACTACTTGTGCTGGCCAAATCGCTACACCCTCAGGACTGTAACAAAAAGAACTTGCGTAAATGCGCTCAAATGCACCCTTTTGTGCAATTGAAGTGCCTTCGATCATTTCGAGAAGTCCCGAAGAAATGACGTAGTGTTCAACAATAATTCCGCAGCTTTCTGCAAAACGTCGAATGCGTTCAAACCAAGACTCTACACCATCAAATAGAATAACGCGTTTTCCCCAGTCGCGGAGCATTTGCTTTGTAAAAGCCATATGTCCTTTAGATTCAGCGAGCATTTGGAGCATATAAGCAAGGTTGCTGTCCATTTCGTGTTTTTGAGCTAGTACGTTTGCTGCTTTCCAAAAATCGTCTACTTCGTAGCCAATGGATTGAATGAACCCTTGGGCCTGCATATCATCGGGCGAAAGCGTTTTGTCAAAGTCGTAGCAAATAGCCAAAACGGGTTGTGCTTCTTTGGTGCGTCGTTGGTAAGTATGCATTGAAGTTCCTTGATCAAAGAGAGGGACAAAAAATAATCTGTCGACTGTGTAGGGCAAGTGAACCCTGAATATCCAATCATATTTATTCAATTGTAAATTTGTCGTCAAATGTAAGTATTTATAATTGTTAAATTAAAATAACAAACATAGAGTTGAGTTAGATTGGGAGGGGGTAGCAGCGTATTGGCAGAGCCAATAGCTGCTCAGGGGGAGACTTCCCCCTAAAAAATAGAAGGATTACTCAGAGGAGAATTCTGGGAAATACTAAAAATGTCGCAAGAATGTCATGAAAAGTGGTAGAGACAGCGCTCGTTTGCGTATTGTGCGCAGTTAGGGGTTTCGTGTGTCGGGATTGAAGTTAAAACATAGCGCGTGGGCAGTATTTGGGGCGATTTGGCTATGTACTGCATCCGCTGTTGCGCAGGATGCTGTTGAAGATACGCAGGCGTCGGAGTCGTTTTTTGATTTTGCGATGCACGATGAGGCGCATATTTTTTCACGCGGTGTATGGCCTGATGACGAAAAATCAACGCTCGAACAGCGCAAACTACAGGAAGATCCGCTTTTGGCGGAGGAGAGTTCTGAGGCGAATGCTTCTGATAGTGCACAGGGCGGAAACGGCTTTTTGGGGCTGACGCAAAAGGAATTTGTATTTGATGCACCGACAGCTAAAGTTTATCGCGTAGCAGACTTGTCTTTAACTTGCGATATCGAATTTTGTAAGTCAAAAGAAAACGTTGATGCACTTCTGCGAGCGACGGGGTTGAGCTTGGGACGCTTGGCTACGACGCAAGAAATAGCACTTTCGGTAGAGCGTCTTAGAAAGACGGGGTACTTTTCGCACGTACGTCAGCATTTGACGTACGAGGGAGAGCGCATCAATGTGAATTTTGAGGTGGTAGGGCATCTTGTGATACGTAAGGTGTCGTACGATCTCCGTGGCGCGCTTTACGAATCGGAACTCAAAAAACGTATGATGCTTCATGCCGGAGGGCCGTTGTACCCGCGTACAGCCCTTTTGCGCGGCCGCGATGTGGATACAATGTCGCGCGAAGAGTTGACGCAGATCGCTCTCGAAGATCAAAGTAAGAGTTTGAGACGACTCTACACTAAAGAAGGATATTTAAGCGCCAAAGTTGAGATCGAAGTTACGCCCGTTGAAGATGAGGAAAATAAGGTTGATCTGACCGTTAAGGTGCGGGATGGTTGGGGCTATAGCTTGGGTAAAGTTTATGTTCGAGGCCATCAGGTTAAATCTTATGCACAAATAGAGTCTGAATTTCGTTCAGGATTTAGTTTTTGGGGGTATGCTACAAAAGAACAGATTGAAGACTCCGTCAGTGATGTCCTCAATCTCTATCGCTCCGAAGGCTACTATCAGACGCGCATTAGCTTTGTTGCTCGCCAAAACGATGAAACGCGTTCGCTCGATGTCTTTTTGGATATCACTGAATCGCCTAAATGGGTCGTCGAATATCGAGGCAATACAGCGCTTTCCGAAAAGGAATTGAGGGAGGGACTCACTTTTGCAAATTCGGGGTACGTCGATAATGCAGAAGTTAGCGCAACGGCAGAATCGCTACAGAAATTGTATATTTCGGCAGGCTATTATTGGGCAAAGGTGCGCGGTGAGCTGATCAAAAGCGCTATGCCTGGCAAACCGAATGTCGTTTTACTGACGATTGAAGAAGGGCCGCGTACTGAAATCGGTGAGATCACTTTTGATGGCGCGAATGCCATTTCACATGAAAAGCTAAAGAGCTTGATTAATAGCCGTGAGTATTCTGCTTTTGGCGGTGGGGCGTACCCTCAACGTTCGATGATCGCAGATGATGCTGCAAAAATCGTCGATGCATACCGCGAAATAGGCTATCTCAATGCTGATGTTAATCGTTGGACACTCGAGCCAATTAGCAAAGACGGACGCTTGCGGCTGACTTTCGTGGTAGATGAGGGCAGACCATCGATTTTGGCGCATCGACAGATTCGGTACACGGACAAGGCACTATTTGAGAAATTTGACGTCCGTATTGATAAGCCCGATTCCGATGCGTACAGTGACGAAAAATTGCGCGAAGAGCGTGCGGCGATTACAAAACAGCTTCGTGCGCGCGGGTATGCTACGATTGCCGACAGAGTTCGGTGCACCTCGTACGGCGATGACGGTTCGCTGGCTAGTTTGGAAACGTGTGAGATAGCGGAGTTTCCTAGCGCATGTATGCCGGATGATCTCGAAGATGCTTGCACCGTGACCGAAGGGACGTACGGGTTGGTCGAGTCGTGTAGACGACATTATGATCACTGGAATGACAAAGAAACTTCGCCTAAATGCGAGCTTGTCAATGGCATTACGGGGCAGATTATTGACGTTGAATATGAAATTACGTTGGGCCCCAAGTACACTTTTGGCGATGTCTTTACGCACGGCAATGTTGTGACGCGTGATTGGGTCGTTCAACAGGATATTCCTTTTCAGCGCGATGAGACGTTTGACTACAACAAAATTATGGACGCACGCAGTCTTCTGCGTCAGCGTTCGATCTACGCTTCGGCTTCTTTGAACGTCATTGGCGTTGAAGATGATCTCGTTGCAAAAACAGAAAATGCCGACTCTACAGGTACGACGGATTATCCTGTTCCTGTTGTGATTGATCTTGAAGAAGGGCCGCGACGTTGGTTTGACTTTGCTTTGGGTCTTTCGCTGAATTCGGGTAACTGGATCTTGGAAGGCGAGGCAGAGTATGTCGAGGCAAATTTATTCGGATTGGGGTGGGATTTTCGCGTGCTCGTCATGCCTGAGGCTCGATTCTTTAGAGGCAGCGAGTGGGTCTTTACGCAAAAATTTAATCAAAACTTTTTCGCGTTGATGACACTTAAGGTTCCCCTTCTTCCTGCGCAGGGACTCGATCTCGTTGGTCAGCTTTATTATGATCTTCGCTTTATTCCCGAGACAAATAAAGAAGAAGCAGGCGGACTCGTCGAAGTCCAATGGAATGTTAATACGGCTTGGTTCGCTGCGCTCGCTTTTGAAGCCAAAACTAGTGTCACGTCATCTTTTAATATAGATGTCAGTGACGATCTCGATTCTTATCATGCGTGTTATCCTGTTACATTTTTTCAAGACTGTCCCTTCTCGTCAGATCAGCGAACGGTTACGATTTCAATTACACCGCGTGCCATTTATGATGGTAGAGACAGCCCATTGACTCCGAAATATGGCTTTTACGCAGAGGGTAAGATTAAATTCGCTTATTCAGACTCTGTTGGGTTTTATGTAAAACCTGACATTCGAGCGTCTTATATTTATACATTTCTTAAATATTTTACACTCGGTCTGAACCTGCGATTGGGGTTGAGCTTCCTTGATACAGATTCGTCGCTTCCTTTGATCGATCGCTTTTTCTTGGGCGGTTTGAGTATGCGCGGTTATGACAATGATGCACTCGGTCCGCGTCTTGTTGAACCTTCGTCGCCGGCTATTGCCACGAACGAGGCTGCTGGCGGTGAGGCACTTTTGAATTTCAATGCAGAGCTTCGTTTTCCAATTTGGAATAGTATGGGCATTTATGCTGCGCTATTTGTTGATATGGGAAGTATCGTTGAGCATCAGCCTGCTTATTATAAAGGCGGTGGATTCTTTGAAGAGATGTTTGTCAAAGAAATGCGTTATACGTCTGGTCTCGGTTTGCGCTGGCTTATCAATGACTCAATTCCGCCCATTGTCATTGACTATGGATTTATATTAAATCGACGAAAAGGCGATCCGATCGGCCAGTTAAGTTTGAATGTCGGTTATACATTCTAAGTGTTGTTATTTGATTGTATAATTGTTTGCGATGGCTATTCGTGCTAGGGCACGAATACGCCATACGCCGCAGGCCTATTGGCTGTGCCAATACAGCCTGCGTTTTTAATGGTTGCGTTGTGATAGATTAATCGTAATACATAATAAATGCAATTATTAGCATAAAGTATAATGTTTATATAAACCAATTCGTATTATTTTGTCCAACAAGTGTCGCTTTGCACCGCTTCATGGCTAGCGTGTAGCGCCGCGTATTGGTGTAGCCAATAGCGGCGCCCAGCGCGTATTGCCTTTGGCAATAGCGCTGGCAAAAAAAAGGATTAAAAAGCCTTACGATAACGAACAAAAAAGGCCGCATGACTGCGGCCCTGAGTTTATTTTCCGGGAGGAGGCCATTCGCCTTCGTCCCAGTCATCGAAGAATTTATCGTGTTGATAATTATATTCGGTCGGGAAGTCTATATCGCCTCGTTGATCGCCTAAGTGATCGTCCATTTGCGCATAGAGTGCATCTCGTTCTTTTGATTCTTCGTCAGATAACGATCCGTTTAGTGCTGCTTTTTTATTAAGCTCAAGTAATCTGTCGATCTTTGCCTGCTGCTCTTCGCGTTTTTTGTCAGCTTCATCAGGACTCGATTCTTCCGCGTTTTTGCGAATATTACCAGCGTAGGTCGAGTTGAGATGTTCGAGAAGATAAATGGGATGGTAGGTATAGAAATGGTGCGATGCCGGTAGGTTTAGCGCGGACGTGACGTCTTTGGTAAGCCATTGGAAGGGGAGCCATTTGAGGAGCCAGTCGCCGAATTGATTTTCATTTTCCCATTGCCACCCAACCGTTTGAACAGCTGTGCGTGTCCAGTCCATGAGCGGTGACCACTCGCTTTTGTGGTAACAAATGAATTTTCGGAAACTGTCACGTGCTGCTGCAGCATCTTCTGTGGGACCAGCACTAAAGAAACTTCGGATTTCAGAAGCTTTGAGGAAAGAAGGTTTTTTGCCGTTATTATGTTCGGCAATGTGTTTTTGAATCGGTGAAATGATGCGTTTGACGCGGACGAGTGAATAGTCAGAGCTGTCGCCTTCGACAATGTTCCAACTGTCTTTTTGAGCGTTTCGCGTTTGGAAGATGTTGGTCTCTGAAAAAACTTCGACATGGACTTGGGCACGCTGGCGGTCGCGATCCGTGGTGTCACCGAAAATGCCCACAAAGCCGATTTCGTCGCCAGCTTTTACGGGAATGTTCACGAGAAGGATATCACCGCGGTAGAATGCTTTGGCGATTTCATTGGGGCCTTTGGCCGAAATCGTATTAAAGGTGTTTGGAATACCTTTTTCGGGTGGGAATTTGCCTGAACTCGGGGCATAAATAAGATCTTCTGGTGTATCGATGGTGCCGCCAAAAAGATTGGTGATCCAAGGAATTTCATTCATGCTTTCAGGCGTTTCGTAGTGCTTGAGATGCATGTAAAGAGAATACCAGTAAATGGAGACATTTTTGCCATCGTGCCCGGTTTCAACGCGTTCGTGTCGAATGAGAACGAAGCTAGGATCCCCGAGGTCGACGCGGTTGACGTTTCGCACGGCGACAATTGTACCGTTCATCATTGCTCGAACAGGCGTCCCTTCTTCTGCAGCGACGTGAACGCCAGAGTGCCATGACTGATTGACTCCGATCGGGAACCAGCCGCCTTCGGAATCTTGTGTATTTTGATAATAGTTATCCAGTGCGTTGATGAGGGCATTGCCTGCAACGGAAGAGAGGTTTCTGCCATCTCGATCGATGATAACAGGGAAGCTGTTGCGTTCGCCTTTAATTCCGGCCAAAACGCGCATCCAGTCGAATGCCGGGCCTGGATCCCATTTGTTAATGGAGCAATGGTAGTGGCCGAGCATACCCACGAATCCGATCGGATCTTTGAGTAGACGGTTGATGATTTCGCCGCTTTCAGTGATGGGTGGAAAACAGTTTTCAGAAACGGTTTTCATTGGAATCCACTGTCCTTCTCCAGGCCATTCCATTGGTAGGAGCAGGGCTTTGAGCAGAGCGATGAGTGTTTCGTACTGAGCCTCGGTATAGCCGAGCATCGTTTTGACGGAACCGTTGATTTTGCCTTGATAAATTTCACGTAGACCGGCAGCAGGCTCTGTTGCTTGGAGCTCGGGGAACACGGGATTGTTCATGTCAATGGCGATACTTTTGGAGTTGTTGTCGCCTGTGGCCCATGCAACGTGGTAGGGATCCATGAACTGGTACAGTCTTCCGTCGTAGTTAATATCAAAGTGCGTCGAAAGGCCACGTGTACAGAGGACGTTGAAGGTATCTGTCGCTTTTTCTGTTACATCGTGATGAAATGCGATTTGCGTGAGTCTTTCGCCCAACAGATAGACCTGGTCTTTAGGGACATTAAAAAGTTGAGAGGGTTCGAGGTCAAGCCCGGCGCGTTTGCTAAACGCTCTCATTTCAGGCCGAACGAGCTGCATTTTCATGACCTGATCAGCCGAAAGCGTACGCTGAGGATCATAAAAACTCTGATTGTTTTCGTTGTCGTAAATAATAACGTCGTAGCTCGTCGCAATGGGGACTTTTCGACCAGCAAAGATAATATATTTTTCCATGACCTAAGCCTCCGTTATGAGGGGATGGATATTATGGATTAAACACACGTGCAAAGTAGGGCAGCTATCCTCGCTCTCTGTTGGATTCGCAGTAGAGACACGTTGTCCAATGGGCCTTCATGGGACGTCCGCATGTTGGGCAAACACGTGTAGCGGGTTGGGCAGGAGCTTGTTCTTTGGGTTTCGGGGCAGTAGCCGGACGATTTTGTGCATCGGCTTCGCAGTAGAGGCAGGTCGTCCAATGGGCTTTCATCGTTTTTCCGCACACAGGACATACGCGACCTTCGGGTTGTTCCGGTTTCTGTTCTTTTTTGGAACGAAGGGGAGCTGCGCCTTTGGCACTTCCGCTTCCACCGATACCCGCTTTGCAGAACAAGCATTCAGTCCATTGGGGCATGAGTGTACGACCACATTTAGAGCAGACGCGACCCTCGAGTTTAATGCCTTTTTTCTCAGCTTCTTCGATTGCTTTTTGACGCTGTTCAGCTTTTGCTTTGTTTAACTCTTCTGCAGCTTCACGCGCACAAAACATGCATTCTTTCCAGTCGGGCATCATTTTGCGTCTGCATTTCGGGCAAACTTCACCGCGCTCAATGCCTTCCTGAAGCGCTTGCTCCTCTCGTGCAGCTTCTTCCTGCTCGAGTAGTTTTTGATGATGTCTGATGATCAGGAAAACGATGAGCAGAACCAGCAGAATCCCAACGATGACGCCCATGACGATGGAAAATATGACCCAGTCAAATTGGAGTTCTTTGATGGTGACGGGGCCTGTTTGTCGCGATTTAATAAAGACACCGCCGGGCGCTGTTGCTTCGAGCGAGTATTTGATTTCGTCGTTTTCTCGAAGTCCAGGATGTTTAAAATCAATGACGATTTGACCGTAGATTTCGCCCCATGCATAGCTGATGTTGGTGCCGATATCGTTGATGGACGTGGCATAGCGATAGGTACCGCCCGTTTTACGGCTTAATCCCTCAAACATTGGCGCGAGCTGCGCAAGTAGAGGCTGGTACATAACGACGTAAATTTTAATGTCGTATTGTTTGGCATATTGATACGCATCAATGATGGCTTTTTTTACGTCTTCATCGACATACGTGTACGTATCAAAAGCATCCGTTACGAGAATAATCGCACGTCTGGCTTTGGGGCGGTATGTTGCAGGGTCACTGAGTGCTTCCAGTGCCATGTCGAGGCTGGAGTAAAGGAATGAGGCATCCGAAATGGGTTTGGTCGTTCCTAAAACGGCTTCGACTTCCGTTGCTGGGCCTAAGCCTGTACGGTTGATCGAACGGCCGTCATCAAAAAAACCGGCAACGCGGTCGGTGGGACGCGCCTGCTTCAAAATATTAGAAAAAGTCTCTTTGATCTTTTCGAGATCTTTTTCCTTAAAACGTTCTGTGATCGGAAGAACGAAAGCTAGGTCAAGCGGCAGATCCGTCGTTTTGAAACTCGTCAGTTTAGGGACGACTTTGAGCTGCTCGTCATCAGCGAGTACGTTGATGGTAATGTTGGCGTCCGGATCGATCGGATACGAAATATCGTCGAGAAATGTTGCTCGAATGCGGATGTTCGGCGCATTGTCAGTTTCGACAGAGTCGATCTTAATACGGTACTCGTCGGGGACGAGCGCATCGGCTAGGGCTGTGGCGGCTGTAAAAGACGAAAGCAGGCAGAATATAAGGCATGTGAACAGATGGCGTTTAAACATTTAAACTCCTTACATTCCAAAGCGATAGTTCTGAGATAAAACTTCAACAGAATCTGCCTGGCAGCGCCTGCCGAGTTTGTCCTCAACATAGGCACAGAGTTCATAAGATTCTGCTTTGGTAGGGATGAACGGGACTTGAATGTCGATCGATTGTGCGCCCGGAAGCGTTCCCAGCTTCGTTTCGGTGCCGTCGTATTTGGCAATCAGCGTCACTTCGGTAGATTCGGGCTGTTCGACGTCCAAATGCAGTGTCATCGTCATCCCAGGCAGTGCGCGCCAGTCATCAAAAAAAGCTCGTCCTTCAAGTTGGCGCGATGCGACTGCAATGCCGCCGATTCCGAGCGCGCCAGCAACTGCGCTGCATGCTTCGATGAAATTTCGTCTGGTCCAATGCATATTATTGCCCTCCATTGGTATGTGCACAGGCTCCCCGATTATAGTTTGGACGGCTCTAACGTGCAAGCTTGAGGCTTTGCAGATGTACCATTTTTACTGCGATTTCGTCCTGTTGGGCGTTTGTGTCGCTTGTGAATGCGTCTTTTGGGGCGCCAACCCAACACAATGTCGATCGTCAGGATAAAATGTGTTATAAAATTTAGTTTGATAAATTCAAAACCGAAAGACGATCGAACGTTGGGGGCGGATGCGCCGCCTATTGCCTTCGGCAATACGGCGGACGCGCGTGCGGCTATTTCCCTCGCCCACCGTGGCGGCGTTGCATGCTACGCCGCTACACGGATGGCGGGGAATTACGCCGCCGCTCGGCGGCTTCTCGCTGGCGCTCAATACGCCGCCGTTATTGCTATTCACAATTATCGAACCCGAAATACCGCACTGTATTTTGTGTATTAAAGTTCTTGATCAAGCCTTTCTCTTCAAGCAGACTAATGGATTTATCCAAAAGCTGTTTTTGAACGGCATCATGCTCCTGATAATTGTCATCAACAAAGAAAATGCGAGATACGTTTTTTTCTCCAGTATGATGCGCAGGGAATAACTCTTCAGGAGCATCCTTGCACGAATACCATTTCGTAGGTTTATAAATGGCTACGATTTCTCTGCCAGCAACGCCTAAAACATAATCAACTTTTTGGGCATGTTCAAGATTTGCAGCCCAACAGCCTCGAACGGCTTCATACAAAAAGCGTTTTCCTTCGTTGGATGCTTCAAAATCTGGGTCATTTTGACACATATCTCTAAATTTATTGTATAATTTTGGAATTTTTACAACGAGACCCTTAAAGCCCAGTGTTTCAGGCAGAACCTTATCGATGTCTTCATCATCTTCTTCCTGATAAATGTCTTCATCATTGGGATCTAGATAAGAAATCGGATTTTGTGCTTTGAAATTGTATAAACTCTCAATTGATTTATATAAATATGGACTGTTCATATTTTGATAATTGTCATCGATGAATAAAATTCTTTCGATTTTCTTATCATCCTTATGGTGTGCGGGGAATACATGTTCAGGAGCAGCCATACACGAATACCATTGTGTCGGCTTGTAAACGGCGACGACAAGAGAATGATATACGCCAAAAACATAATCAACCGACTGTGCTCGATTTAAATTTGCTCTCCAGCACCCGCGAACGGCGTCATATAATTCTTCTTTGCTCATGTTCGGATTATATAACTTGTTGATTTTAATCACCATGATGCGGTGTTTGATATCATTTTGGGAGAGAATTTCTGCGCCATGAGCTCTATCAAATTCCTCGACAGTGATTGCCTCGTCGCCGCCATAGCCGGCAACCAGATTGGTGAGATTATAGCCCTGCTGTTGGAATGCGCTAATTAAGGCTGCTTCTGCACTGAGCGCCTGTTCTCCTGTTAAACCGTAATGAATGATCACCCTGATAACATCCTGACCAGCTTCTTTGATTTGATTAATACGATCTATTTTTTGGCGTTCTATTTGTTCTTCAAGTTTTGAATAATGTTTAGCCTCCTTTTCATGTGCAAAAACTCTGTCCCCACAACCTTTGCCAATATAGAAAATTTTATTATCTTCAGGGTCAATTAAAGCATAGACATAATATTTATGATCTGAATCAGCTGACTTGCCAGAAGGATTTTCTAAAAACAATTTAGTCTTTTCTGAGAATTGATCCATGTTTCTTCTCCGTTTAGTGAATGGATGATTGTTATGACTGCTATGTTATGACACTGTTGGGATTGTAAAACGCCGCCACTTCAGTTAGTGACGGCGTTTTGCGATTATAAATTTATTATTTATTTACAATATGCCAGTTTCATGACGCCTTGGAAATCGTCAGCGCTGAGGCAGTGAATGGCTGCCGGAGAGGCTATGCGTTTATGGAGATCCGGCATTTTTTCCTTGAGTTCATCAAGCGAAACAGAGGGAATTTCGGCTACAATTTTGAAGACGGGATCTCGGTAAATATCGCTATTAACCTGGTCACGTGCGGACTCGACGACGAGCACTTTGGCAACATGACTGACAGGTGCTGCTTCGAAAGCCAGGACGAGTTCGCCTGCTTTGAGATCGCCGAGTTTGGATTTTAAAGCACCGGATTTGTTTCTAGAAGCAATGGTGTGACGGTCGCCAAGTTCGGCCTTTGTCAGATCCCATGCGTCTTTGCTAAGTTCAATAAGCCAATAATTATAAGTGTTCATTTTCTCGCCTTTGTGTGTTGAGTGGTTTCGACTAGGAGTGGTTTTGGTTTGAGTCTGTTTTTTATTGCACGCCTCGGATTCATCCTCATCTAAATCATCACAATCCTCTTCTCTTTCGTAGTCATCGGTCTCATCCTCGTATTCGGTGTCGTCGTCACATTCATCCCAATCCTCGTCGTCACATTCATCCCAATCCTCGTCGTCATCCTCGTATCCAAATGTGTCGCACGTTTCGTCGAAACCACCGCTAGTTTTGATATATTCTTCTACTTCTTTTTCATCGCGTTCTGTTTTTTCGCTGAAGAATAGATGTGTTGATTCGGGGTCACTGTCGACAACCGCCCAATCAAGCTCCTGTCCATCGTATTCAACAATATCGAAAAGGTCTTCATGCTGGTCAATGTCGCCATAGTAAAGTCTTGCCCAGATACACTTGAGCTTGTTGGGATCAAATTCACCTTCGAGCTCAAACTCTGCCTCTTGCTCCGCTGTTTCGAATGCAACAGAGCCTGCCATGCGAATGCCCTTAAAATTAGACTTTACTTTTCGTTCAATTTCGAGCCCTAGTTTGAGAAAAGCTTCAAGAGAAGTTACTTCAAGAGAAGCTTCTGGAGACAGCTTGAAAAGTTGGTTATCATTTTCATCACAGACCTCAATGTAATCCCAAGAGTCGGGAGAATACCCCCAACTACAATAGAGACAAGGCATGGCTCCTAAATTCAAATCATCTTCATCACCAAGTAGATGCTCCTCGGGGATTTCCTGGTTATAAAAAGCGTCACGGTATCGAGCGCCATTTCCATGGAACCTTCTTGGATATAATTCCAAGTTTCATCTGATTTGATTGGAACAAGGCTAAAAGTGCGAGCCATTTCATACATTTTTAATATTGATTTCATTGACAATTCTCCTTTATGAAAACTCCAGGCTGTAAATGTGAAGTAATTTGCCTGGGTGTTGCAATTGGTTATGGGGGGGGACACAGGCGGGGCTGCATCTTTGTCCCACCTGGGCTGTTTAAATCGACGTCGTATTTAAATTTATTCGTAGAAGTCTCATCATTCGATTGCGTTTCAATATAAATCGAGTATGTGTTTTTGCCATTTACATTGAATAAAAGGCATTTCTTCATAAAAAAAAAAAGTATTCCGTCAAGACTTAAAAACGCAATTAGCGCATAATAATTTACGCATAAACCATATTGTCTCATGATATATTTTTATTAACGGTAATAAGATGCACTCGTTACAGAATTTTATTTTTTTCCTATTCTTATTCTGTCCTGCGGACGCCCCTTTGACTTATCCGAGTATTTTATGAAAATTTCGTGGGACAGCAGTGAGATAAAATATGTTTAGACGCCGCAGTCAGAAGGGGTAGCGGCGTATTTCGCAATATGCGAAATAGCCGCTCAGGGGAAGGCTTTCCCCTTTTATAAATAATGTATGTATTATAGATGAAGCATGAGGTCCACGACGAGTGGCAGGGCAGCCGGTGGCAGGCGTTCGGCCTGATCTTGCGTGCCACTGTGCAAGAGGATCTGCGCAAAAGCGTGAAGTGCGCGTTCGTGTTGGCGTGAATCGACTGCGTCTTGGAGTTCAAAAAAGGCAATGGAGGGCGCCTGATCGAACTGGTTGTAAATGAGTTCTCGCTCTTCGGGATCCGTCGTAAACAAGAGACGTTGCATGGCTTTTGATACCGGAGAATGAAGAGAGATTGCGGCCTGCTGCTTAAAGGCGATGCGTGCACGTTGGCCCAGAGGAAGCGTTTCGGTAGACAAAAGTGCATACATAAAATGTGCTATCACACCATTCCCTTCGTCCCACATCATGTCAGCGACTCGCTCGCTCCATATGAGCTGTTCAGATTTTGACGTTATCTTGAGCGAGAGAAGGGCGTGTGCCTGTCGGATCCAATCTCGGTAGGCGGCGTGGGACAGGTTGAGGAGCGCATGGGAATTTTGGTTGTTTTGGAGGAAATGCGGGGTCGAGGCTTGCGAAAGTGGATCGCTCAGTCGATAGAGTTGCCACATGACATTGAGATCTTGGAGTGAAATCGAAGCGATGACTTGTGGCTGAGAAAGATTTAAGATCTCGGAAGTGGGCATTACTTCGCAGGCTGCGAGCGTTTCGAGCGGGCATGAGACGTCCGTTAGACACTGATTAAATGTGGCAGATGCGGCGGCATGGCTGCGAGCACAGTGTTTTGTCCAGATGGAGGGTCGATCAAAATAGAGTTTGGCCAGTTCTTGGGCACGCTGGCTTGCGTAACGCGAGCAAATGTCCAGCTGCCACGCTGCAAAAGCCTCGTCACTTGAGATGCCAAGGATATCTTCAAAACTTCCCATTGAGGATCGGGAGAGCTGTTTCACTTTGTCAATGCCGTACCTCTCGATGAGCCAATGGACGAAAGAGCCGGAGAGGGTATAGGCAATGTTTGAAGGAAGGCTCCAAAAGCCGTAGAGCAGGTGTGTTGGCGTGGCAATATCGGGCTTATTTTCAAAGATAGCAGCACTCCATGTGTGAAGGTTGTACTCGTTTTGACGCCATTCTGCGGCCATTGCAAGACCTTCGACCCACCCCATGGCTGGAATGAGCCCCGATCCAGCTAGACCGAGCGGCGTGGAACTAAACTCTTCGGCAAACAGGTGAGCCATTTCGTGTCGTGGCGTCGTATCACGCGGAGAACCTTCGACGAGGTGAATCTCGTGTTTCCACACCCGGGCAAAGCTCGTGTTACGTGCAGCAAGAAATCGGGCTTTTTGGTCATAGTCGGGATAAAGCCAAATATCTATCGGAGCAGATGGTCTATTGTTGAAGAATTTTTCAAGCCAAGCAAAATCACGCGCATATTCGTTGTAGATTTGAGTGGCTTGTTCTGCAATCGCGCTGCGGTGTTTGGAACGTGGCATAAAGTGCACAGTCCAAGCCATGTCCGGCGAAGAAACTTTCATCCACAGGGTTTCGTTAAGTTCAGAGCGTCCAAGAACAGGGAGAACTTCGAAATGAGCGAGTGTGAAGTGCCAACCGCAGGCGATGGCTGCGCCGAGAAGTGGGCAGAGGAGTTTGCGAGCGATTTTGGGCGATCCCAACTGTGCCGCTGTAAAAAGCGATATGAGCAGAAGGGTACCGATGCGGTACAAGAGCAGTGATTGCGTGACATGGATGGCTTCGTCGTAAATGGAACCAGCAAAGTAGCCAAAAAAGTGGCCGAAGGCGACTAAGGGAGGCCACGTGTACAGAGCAAACAGTGCCGCTGCAAAGTCGATCAAAACGACCAAGACGTAAGACAAAACGCGAACAAATTTGTTCTTTGAAAGTGCGTTTGACCAACCCCAAACCACAGCTGAAAGCAGGGTTGAGGGTAGAGAAATGAGCAGCTGGTACTTTAGTCCTGCGCTGAAGTCGCAGAGTTCGTTTCGTAACCATGCCACAATAAGCGTTGAACCATTTGCAAATAGCCAGAAAAGGAGCGCAGAGACGAGTGGTTTCCAGAACCAAGCTTTTGTGTCTTCTGTTTTGGCTGGCGTGAGGATCGGTATAAAAAAGACGCCGGCCAGGGCAATACACAGTGCAGCTTCGTAATCATAGGCTCCTACGAGCGGAATCCATGAGAGAGCAAAAACTGTGATGGATGCGATGGCAAGTTTTATGAAGAACAACATTTTCGTATGCCTGGTCTGATAAAAAAAGCCGCAAAAGTTGCGGCTGATTTTCGAGTGCTAGTTGCCTGCGGTAAGCTTTTTATCGGTCACTGTTTTGATGAAGTCTTCCATCGTTTTAAGGCCGCTATCTCTGTCACTGGAGGAAAAGTATCCGACGATGATGACAACATAATTTTGAGAAATAAAGTAGTACTCCAAAACAGAAATACGGACTTTATCCGACGAGAAGGAGTACTCTTTCCAAGTGCCCGTACGGGTTGTGCCGTCGCTTAAAGTAAAGGATCGCTCCTGCGTAGCTGAATCTATAATTTCGAGAGAGGCTTCTTTGAGTTTCTGGTCGAAAGTTTGAAACAAAGCATCTTTGAACTCGGGACGAATGATTTGTTTGCCAATGACTTCAATGCTGTTAGATGTTTTGGGATCAACGAAAGCAGCAATGCGGACATCGTCAGATTTGAGCGTGGTGCGAGTCCAGTTGGCTGGAGCTACGATCTCGACAGTTGCTTGTTCAAGTGGATCAGAGCTCTGAGCAAAGACAGGTGAGGCTCCGAAGAGAGCTGCTGCAAGGATCAGCGTGGCAAATAAACGTTTCATGGGACAATCTCCAAATGCGTATGTTTCGAGTTAAAATAATAGTTTTTGGCGAGAGCACTTCGCTGTTCAAAAAACAGGCGGCGTGACAAGTGTAAATAGAACGAAATTAGTCGAAGAGGAAGGCTCTAAGTTTAGCACTTCGAGCTCTTGAGTTTTCATTCAACTCTTCTTGGGTTGCTTCAACGGGTTTTCGAAGGATAGGATTCCCCAATGGCGTTTTATGGCAGACACAGACGGGGAGTTGAGGTGGACAGGTACAAGGATTTTGCCACGTCTTAAACGTCGTCTTGACGCGTCTGTCTTCGCCGCTGTGGAACGAGATAATCGCTAATCTTCCGCCGGGTTTCATCCATTTAGGAATCTGTTCTAGGAACGCGTCAATCGCTTCAAATTCGCGGTTTAAGGCGATTCTAATTGCT
Organism: Myxococcota bacterium; assembly: GCA_045599585.1. Taxonomy (GTDB): domain Bacteria; phylum Myxococcota_A; class Bradymonadia; order UBA4248; family UBA4248; genus RGIG464. The sequence goes on along the minus strand of JAZRWH010000147.1, from coordinate 15,659 downwards.
TGAAAAGCGCGCGTAGCGGGATGCGGATGCCCCATGCGCGGGGCGCCCAAAACTTCACAGCAAACCTGCGCAAGTTGTTTTGTGGTCTGCATTTCGCCCATTGCAGCTCGCTCACATATCTTACGCGCCAATCGTCGTGACTGTTTAATATCGCCGTTTTGAAACAGAATGTCAGCTAACGGATCGGGTTGAATAGAGCGTAAAAAGTCAGCGGCAGTAGGCCCTGATTGGCTCATACGCATATCTAGTGGCGCGTCTGTTTGAAACGAAAATCCGCGAGAAACGTCGTCGATTTGATGGGACGATAAGCCGAAGTCCGCCAAAACACAGTCAAAACCTCCACCTGCGGCACGATCGCGTACGCCGTTTTCGCGCAAAACAGCATCGAAATCGATAAACGAAGTCAGATAAGTCGAAAGCGCAAATCCAGGTGCATCTACAGATCCTAGTGCTTGTGAAAGTGTGTTTAGCCGTTCGGTGGCAACGCGGAGTGCTGTTGGGTCACGATCGATTCCCGTCACGCTTCCACCGGGTACGAGTTTACGTGCGACAGCACTCGCGTGACCTGCACCGCCTAGCGTTACATCCAAATAGGCGTCTCCTGCCTGCGGCGAAAGCGCATTCAGAACGTCATTCAACAATACTGGTATATGATGAAACTCTGTTTCCAAGGAAATCTCCTAAAAAATCCTAGCGTTTTGCTACCATTTTCTATCGCATTAGTGAAGTTTCGCACGCCATGGTCCCGCATTAGTGTCTGCCTCAGGAAACCGCTTCGAGACGTATGCACCGAGTAGAGGCGCGTATCCTTCGAGTCGCGCGTCCTTGTCTTTGAGGAAATGCGTGCCTTTATCTGATAGGATGAGTGTTTGATGCGATGTCTTTATGACCAGACCGTCATCTAACATCAGGGCAATGAGTATGCGTATCTCTGTTTCACTCATGTAGGCAAGTGAACCATAGGTCGTTGCAAACGATTGTTGTTTGGTATTTGATGCTCCGTGAAGTAGGCTACTTGCTTCAAAAATACCAAGATCAACTTTTTGCAGATTGTATCGAGCTACGGTCGACATGATCTTTAAGATGACAAAATGGATCGGTTCTGGCGGAAAGGCTCCTGCCTTACCTCGTTCGTCGGATGGGTAAACCGCGTGACACAGATCACAATGACTGCATCCTCCGAACAGCTTGTACTCCCTGCTACCGAAATATTTCAGAATGAATTTTGTTCGACACTTTTCTTCATAAGCGTAGTTAATAAGCTCAGCAAGTCGCTTTTCAGCGCACTCTTCCTGTTGTTTGCTTTCTTCTGCCATTTTTTTTGCAAGATTTGAGGGGCATTTTGAAAGCCATACGAGGTCGTTTGACTGAGAAATATCAAGGTGGTCAAGCGATTTCAGTTTTCGCAGTGCAATTTCGGCGATGTTGTCGTTTAGCGGTTTCGCTGTCTTGGATGTATAGCGTTTTTTGATTTCGACGAGATTCGTGCGTGAACCTGGGGCAGGGAGCTTCGTTTTGGTCTTGTCTGCAAAAGCCTCAAGTATCGTTTTGTAGACGATCAGATCAGGGGCACCATTTTTTATAAACGATTGCTGTATTCGGATATCTTTGGGTGCAAAAAGCAAAATACACTGTGCTGGCTTTCGGTCGCGCCCTGCACGCCCTGCTTCTTGAGTATATGCTTCAACGCTTCCGCTCAGACTCATGTGGATGACGTAGCGAATATTCGGTTTGTCTACGCCCATTCCAAAAGCGTTCGTTGCAACAAGACAATGGTAGGCGTCATCTTTAAATGCATCCTGAATGCGTGTTCGCTCTGGAGCCGAGAGACCCGCATGATAGATGCCCGTTCGAATGCCGTAGTCGTTCAGCGTCGTGTACAGCATCTCGGCTTGTTTGATCGTCGAGGCATAGACAATTCCGCATCCCTGAAACGCAGGTTCTGCAAAACACTTTTGCTGAATATTCTGCATGATAAAATCGAGGATAAATTCGATCTTTTGACTGTCCGTCTTAAAAATCTTCACGCTGTACAAAAGATTTTGACGGTCAAAACCTAGAATATGCGTTTTCGGGGATTTTAGATGAAGCTGTGCGACAATGTCTTCTTGAACGCTATGTGAGGCTGTTGCAGTTAGAGCAATCGTCGGCGGATCGTTAAGCGCTGTACGAAGGGCGCCAATGCGTCTGTAGGCGGGCCTAAAGTCGTGTCCCCATTGACTGATACAGTGAGCTTCGTCAACGGCGATGAGGCCAACGTGGATTTGTGTTAGCAGCGATTGAAAGGAACTGGTTTGAAGTCGTTCGGGGGCAACAAACAAAATTTTGATGGCTCCCGTAGAAACGTCGTCAAGGATCGATTGTTGTTCAGTATGCGAAATGCCCGAGTGAAGCGCTTCTGCTCGGATACCTTTTTGTTTGAGCGCATCAACTTGGTCTTTCATCAGTGCGATCAACGGACTGATGACCAAGGTCAAGCCTGGGGTTACGATCGCCGGCAGCTGATAGCACAAACTTTTGCCGCCACCCGTTGGCATGACGGCAAGTGTGTCATGTCCCGTCGTAATGTCGCGGATAATCTCTTCCTGGCCCGGGCGAAATTCAGGAAGCTTAAAAACGCGTTTTAAGGCTTCTTCCACTCGTTCTTTGCCTGCCCAGCCGCTGCTGAATATCCCCATCTGTCCTTCCTAAATCCATCCCATACATGACCGCATGCGTTGCTTTATCCAAAACGCATGGTCTTAAAACGCGGCCTTTTAGCACGTCATGCATCTTCGGCGTTGCATTATTTCATGTTTTCGGTGATTAAACTTACGTTTTTCATGGGAATAAACATATAATTAATAGGGGTTATGCGCACACTGTGCTCAAAATTTGAGATTTTGTGCGCGTGTTCTTTAAGCTTATCGTTATTCCTTCTTTCTTTTAGCAAAAGGAGATCGCATGTTTTTACTGAAATGGGTCGGTTTTCTGATCCTGGTCTTTTTGTTGCTCGCCCTTGACCTGGGGGTGCTCAACAAAAAAGTCCATGAGATCAGTACTAAGGAAGCCCTCAAATGGACTGTCCTTTGGATTTCGATTGCACTCGCTTTTTCCGGAGTGCTCTACGTTCTCTACGCTGGCAACTATCTCTCTGTTGCTGAAGGCGTTGATAAATACGCGTGCTTTGATGGTAGTGGCAAGCTTCTCAATATTGACGCCTGTACGCAATGTGCTGCCAGCGGGATGGATGCCACCAATTGTTTCAAATCAAATACCGCCGCCATCGCAACGATGGATTATCTCTCTGGTTATCTCATCGAAAAAGCTCTCTCTCTTGATAACATCGCCGTTATGTCGATGATTTTTGCTTCTTTCGCTATTCCTCTCAAATTCCAGCATCGCGTTCTCTTTTGGGGTATCCTCGGCGCACTCATCATGCGTGGTTTTATGATCGGTGTCGGCGCCGCTGCTGTTGCCCAATATCACTGGGTCCTTTGGTTTTTCGGTGCGCTCCTCTTCGTCGTTGCTTTCAAATCGACTTTCGGTGGCGAAGATGAAGAAGATGATCCGCAAAACAAGCCTATTACGAAGTTCCTCAAAAAACACTTCCCGTATACCGAAAAAATTGAAGGTATGCACTTCTTGGCGGAACTCGACGGCAAAACCGTTATGACGCCGCTCCTCATTACGCTCGTCGTTGTTGAAGTCAGCGATGTTATCTTCGCTGTTGATTCGATTCCCGCAATTTTCGGTATTACAACAGATCCTTTTATCGTCTTTACGTCTAATATTTTCGCTATTCTCGGTCTTCGTTCGCTTTACTTCGTTTTGGCCAGTATCCTTGAGAAGTTCGCATATCTCAAATACTCTGTCTTTGCGATCCTCCTCTTCGTTTCGGTCAAACTTCTCATTCCTGCAGGATATGCAGGTGTCAATTGGTTCGCTCGTACAAATTACGAAGCTTTCGAGCTTCCTGATTGGTCCAGCCTTGCGGTCGTCGTCGGCTCCATTGCTGTCGGTATCATTGTCAGCCTCGCGCTTGGCAAAAAAGACGGTGATGACGATAAATCGGATGACAAAAAATCGGACGAAAATTTGGATGAAGCCAAACCTGCTGATGCTTAATATTGGTCTTTAGCACCACTTGCAGGTAAAACACTTAGCCGTCGTGCCTTGAGGCACGGCGGCTTTTTTTTACGAATTTCGAGGTTTGAAACCGTTTCGCTGTCCTAACGCGCAATCTTTTCAAATTTTGCTACATTTATATTGATAGAGTTTCTATGACGCCCACCCAGATTGCTGTTGAAAATCTCAAAAAAAATTGCCTCCAGGCTCAAATGCCTTGGAATGAACGCGCTTCAGAGCGTTTTGCGCATTACATCGATCTCATTCTCCATTACCAAAAGCAGACGAATCTCACGGGCTTTTCTACGCCTCAATCCCTCGTCGACAACATGATTCTCGATTCGCTGCAGATTCTTCGTGTACTCATGCCGATTGGACCACTCGTCGACGTTGGAAGTGGCGCTGGTTTTCCTGCCGTGCCGATCAAAATTCTTTTTCCAGAAGTTGAAATGCACCTCGTTGAACCGCGTACCAAGCGTTATGCTTTTTTGGGCCTCGTCCAACGCCAGCTTGAATTGTCGAACATGACGATCCATGGCACGCGCATCGAAAATGCTGGTCTCTCTAACATTCAAACGGCGATTTCTAAGGCTTTTGCTCCGCCCGCCGAATGGCTTCAGATCTGCCATCCCTGGGCCGACGCCGGTGCCCGTGTTGCTGGTTTCTTTTCGCGCGATGACTATGAGGCCATACGTCCCCACTTGACTGCTCTTGGTTGGCATACCGACGGCATTTATGAATGTGATCGACGCATTTATATTGTCTTTTCGAGATCAATTGAAGCGAATTTATCATAAGAATTTCGGGTGGGGGAGGTCTCCCCCTGAGCGTCTATCACCGAATTCCGCGCAGTTTAAACTGCACAACATATAGATACGAGTCACGCGTGCTTTTGCACGCGATGCATCATCTTACTAAGGGGCGCGTTAAACTTGACTGCGTCTTTCGGTGATACGCCGCTACCCCCTCCGTGTGCATACGCATCGTTACGTTGTAAAGATAGGTTGTGCGCCGATTTGTATTTGTAGAAACGTGAGTGAACTTGCTTTATAATGAATACTTGCGCGGTGCACTTTGAGCTCCAAACACATAATGTGCGGGCGTATTGAGCGTCTTTGACGCGAAAAGACCGCACGCGTGACGCGTATCGCGCTGTGCGCGATAGCGGCCGCAAAATTCTAACAGTTTGTATAAATTCTAACGTTTTGTAGAATTTTATGTAAAAAATACGACGTGTTTATATTACACACGATTATTGTAACATATTGATATGACGCATTTTCTCACATTTGCCGTGACAGCTGTCACGATTGTAGTTTTGTTGATACACTTTCGGGTGACGCGCAAAATTACAAAAAAAAGAGCGTGGCGAGTGGCTGCATTTGTGGTGAGCGTTCTGATAGCATATTCTTTTATTTGGGCGATTTGCGGACGAAATCATATTCAACCTGTCGATGGTGCCTACGATTTAGTAACGATCGGTTTTTATGTCATGACCGTCGTCGCGGTGCTCGTTTGTCTCGTGATCCTGCGCGACATTGTTTTGGGCATTTGGAATATGATCATGGTGTTACATAGTGCCAAACGCCATCACCGCGAAGTTCATGATTCCCTTACGGATCTTGAGATCGTTAAGGCCGATAAGACGCTAGTGCAGGACGTTGAGAGTGTCGAAACGCGCCGCGATTTTTTGATGCGTGTTTCATCTTGGGGCGTGTTGGGCGCTACTGCGGTTGCCTCTGTCCCCGCAGTTTATAGCGCCAAATGCCGGCGAACCATTCGCCGAACGACGATTCAGTTTGCGAAACTGCCTCAGGCTTTCGATGGCATGCGCATTGCTCATTTGTCGGATATTCATGTCGGAAATACAATCACGCAAAATGACGTCATCGATATCGTCAACGAAACGAATGCCCTTGAACCTGATATGATCGTCATAACGGGCGACATCGCAGACGGCAATCCTGCCTATCAGGCCGACGATTTAAGCCCAATGCGAAACCTTAAAGCAAAATACGGCGTCTTTTATGTGACCGGAAATCACGAACACGGTTGGGGGGCTCGTGGATACTGTAAAGCAGTCGCAGAGCTCGGTTTTGTCGTCCTTAATAACGAGAACCGTTTGATCGACGTGGGCGGCGAACAGATCGCTGTGGCCGGCGTTATCGATTATAGTGGCGATCGACGCGAACGAAAGTGGAAATCCGACCCAGCTGCCGCACTACACGGCCTCCCTGAATCAATCTTTAAAATCATGCTCGCTCACCAGCCAGCTTCTGTTGACGACAGTCTTAAGCACGGAGCTGACCTCGTACTCGCTGGGCACACCCACGGCGGACAGTTCTGGCCTGCATGCTACCTCGTGGACGCTATTTTTAAATATTCACGCGGTCTCTATCAAATGGGACAAAAAGCCGTCTTCGTAAGTTGTGGGACAGGCTATTGGGGACCGCCGCTGCGTCTCGGCGTCCCCTGTGAAATTTGCCTCCATACGCTTAAACGTGAAACGTAATTTATTCGTTAATTATCTTTGAATAACGCACTAAATTCGCTTGGCTCGGGAACTTCAAAAGACATCACTTTTTGCGTTATCGGGTGGTAAAATTTAATATTCAAAGCGTGAAGTCCTAATCGTCCAAGCGGATTTTGAACAGCGCCATATTTTTCGTCGCCGACCAAGGGATGTCCAATCGATTGCATGTGCACGCGGATCTGGTTGGTTCGTCCTGTTTCAAGGTCGCACTGCACGCGTGCATTATCCGCATTTCGTGATAGGACTTTATAATGCGTGACTGCTCTTAGTCCGATTTTTGGATCATCCGTGACGTGCACGACCATGTGGTCGTCCTGATAGAGCATTCGATCGATCGTTGCACGAGCAGCCTCGGGCACGCCTTCTGTAATCGCAATGTACGTGCGTTCAAGTACGCGATCATTCCAGTCTGCGACGAGCTTTGACTGAGCTTCGCGGCATTTGGCAAAAAGCATGACACCGCTCGTATCGCGGTCAAGCCGATGTACGATATAAATGCGTTTATTCGGATCGCGTCTTTTGACGTGGTTGTCCAAAATGGCAGCCGCATTATCAGCGCCTCCGCCTGTGACGTCGACGCTCAGTAACCCCGATTTCTTTTCGACTGCCATAATAAAATCATCTTCGTATAATATACGAAGAAGGGGGTGAAAAAGTCCGTATTTCGCTTCTTTGGCTGATAAGATCGAGACGATGTCACCAGGTTCGAGGGCGTAGTCAAACTGGGTGACGATTTTGTCATCATTAATAAGAATACATCGGTGCTTTAGAAGATTTTTGACGCTTGTTGCACTTTGCCCTGACAGCTTTTGCATCAAAAAATCGAGAAGCGGCGCACTTTCTTTAACGCGAATGCGTTGACGATGAACGTCTTCCGAATGTTGCATAACTTGTTCGCGATCGCTGCGCGTTTGTCTGTTGCGACGGTTGGAATTATAGGGATCGAATGAACGCGTAGAATGTCCTTTCATAATCACTCTTAGTGTAAATTGTATTGTTAATTACGAATTAAATTCATGCATCGTGAGGTGCATAAAAAAACTCCGCAGTCGCGGAGCATCATATTATACAATTTCTTCGAATCAGATGAGCAAAGATATTTGTTTGTTTTTGTTTGGGTGGGGGATGTGTCCCCCTGAGCGGCTATTGTCTTCGACAATACGCCGCTACCCCCTCAAGCCTGCGGCGCGTCAAAAAATGAGCAGGTAACACTGCTGTCCCACGAAGTTTTCATAGAATACTCTGATAACTCTACAGTAGCTTTATTTTATCGATATATCGTCGTTTCTAAGCATGAAAAAGACTTAAGATTACTGTTAAATCGCCTGCGTCGCGAAGCCGAAGGCAAGCAGCGGGCGCGGCTAATTTTCGAGCGCATCAATGAGTGTGTTAATCAATTTTTTATAATTCTCGCTTCGAACCTTTAGTCCACCGCCGCTTCCATTACGCGCCCCAGAGTATATACCTACGTATTGGTTCAGCTCACTCTCTTGGATTGGGTATCCACGATCTGCCAGTACCTTTTTTAAGCCATTGATATCGTTTTTTCCCGGAAATAAGACTGCCATCAGGGCGTGTGGAATAGACCAGTTGTGACGTTTAACGAGAAGAAATGCCAGCAAAGCGCCACTTCGATCTCCACCATGATCGCAGTGGATATAAGTGTTTTCGGGTGAGACTTTTAATACGGCCTGATAAAATGCTGAGCTTTTGGGAAATTTTCCGCCAAAGGGCAGAATGATGTGCTTAATGCCAAGCTCGGCGATATGCTTTTTGACTGGCTCAAACTCTGACGAAACACGCGTTGCAGAGATGATGAGGCGAATATGCTTTTTGTAAAGCGCATCAATGTTTTGTACTGTGGGAATACCTCCGATCCAATATCCTTCGGTAATTTGGCGTGTGTTTCGGGGAAGTGAACTTGCGGGCGGTGGTACGCGTACACCGCGCGCAGCTCCCTGAAGAACTGCATGATGAAGCGATTGATAGACGGGCTGGGTTTCTGCGCTCATCGCTATTGTGGGCGCTGGGGGTGTCTTTGATGCTTCTGTCGCCGGTTTTGATCGGTGGTGGCGGTGGGGACGGGCATCTGCAGGCATCGGCAAGACTGATGATAGCATGAGCCCGCCAATAAAAATGCACAGTATTTGAATGAGCTTTCGTTTTTTCATTTGATTTGCTGATTGCAAGCTTGTGAGCGTGAGCAAGGTACAAACTAACCTTACTTGCAAGGTAAAGCGAATCTATAGCAGATATGAAATCCGACAAAGTTTTCATGGAATTTTCAGCGTGTTGGAAGTATCTTTAAAGGATAACTAGTGTATGCCGTCATAAGCTTAGTGTAATGAGCTTACCGCGTTTGCTGCACGGGTATTTAAAAAAATTCTATTACGTAAATATAGTATATCGCAGTAAAACTGGTCTTTTTATCATGAGTTCAAAATATTGATAAACACCTGTTAGACTGCTTTTGCCAGTTTGAAAATTTATGAACACCAGTAGAAGACGTAAAGCCTTGAAATTTCCAGATCGTCAGCTTGCATCCAAAGTATGGCATCGCCGTACATCTAGGTGGCTGCCTGCTGTTGTATTGTCTGCGTTGTTGTGCAGTTGCCAGGGCCCAGAGCAGGTTTCGCTACAAAGCAATGAAAAGCTTCCTTTTGCCGACGCGTACGAATTCGATCTTTTCTTGCTTTCTGAATGGGAATCGCGCGTTGTCCCAGAGGCTGTTTCGTTTGAACTGAAACAGTCCGATGTTGATAAAATTTTGAATACTGGTGAGGATGATTGCGCAGACTGCAAAGAGTATCAGTCGATTTTTCAGTTTGGAAGTGAGGGAACGCTCTACTTTTATCCGTACGGTGTACCCTCGGAGGATAGTTTAGAGCATCCGGCAATTGCGTGTACGAAACTGAGTGACTCAGAGGAATGTGATCCCAACATCGAAGATTGTGAGATTGTTGAACCAGAATGTGATCCTAACATCGAAGACTGTGAGATTGTTGAACCAGAATGCGATCCTAATATAGAGGATTGTGGCATCGGGGATTGCAACCCAGAAACGGGTGAAAATTGCGAAGCTGAAGAATGTGATCCTGATGATCCCGATTGTGATCCTGAAGCGATGGGTGCACCTGAAGCCGGTGATCCTGATCCGGTCAAATGGCGTTGTACTTATTATCAGACAGGCGGATCTGGAATAGATTATGTTTGGAACAACGTTCTGTCTGATGAAACATCGGCTCTTGATCCTTCGCAGATAATCAAAATTGGAAACGGCGATAGCGTTGGTTCATCTACCACGCTTTCACTCGCTTACGATGACATGCCAGCTGTACATATGCTCAATATGCTTGGGTTCGATGCTGACACGATTGGAAATCACAACTTTGATGTTACAATGGAACATTTCCAAAATGTCATCAATAGAGCAGATTACAAAATAGTAATTTCTAATATGTATAATCTGCCGAATAATCTCGAACATACTGCACAGTATAAGATTATTGAGATCCCTGCTGTAGGTGAGGACGGACTTGTTGAACCGAAGGACAATCTGACGCACCGAACGGTTAAGGTAGCCCTTCTGGGTATCATTGATGAGATGATCGCTCAGACGATTACGCGTGGTAGTTTTGGTACTATGGAAGTGTCAGACTACTGCTCAGTCATCAATACGATGGAAGAGGCTTATAACCAAAACGCGCGAGTCTTCGTGCTTCTTTCACATATTACCGGGGACTCAGCAAATGTACGCAATTTCTTTAATGCATTTTTTGCACTTAATGAAAAGTTTTCACATGCTGTAACTTCGGCGAAGTCAAAGAAAAAAGCTGAAACAAAAGCGCCAGAAGGCGACAACAAATCTTTGGTGTTAGATGACGGATATGCCGGATTTTATGAAGATTATCCGTGTAGTAGCCGTTTGATTGTTACCCATGACATGTTGAAGAAGTATCGAGAAAGCTCAACTGAGCGTGCAAATGCTACAGCTGATGATTTGCGTAGTCTAATGCGTCAGGAGATCTTTGAGGGTATTGCTTTTATCTTTGGCGAAGGCAACGATAGTAACCCTCTGCTTACCCCGATGGCTGCTGGTAGTAACCTCACAAATATTGATTGTGGAGAAAACCAAGATCCTATGTTGAATGATTATTACATTCAATATGATGTGAATGGTTGTTATTCAATGAAAGCCGAAGATAATCAAAATCTTGACAAAAAGATATTTGATAGTGCTGACGGTGGTGCGCTCTTGGGACGACTGAGTGAAGCAAATATAATTTCTAATTACTCGGCTTGCTTCGATGGTGAGGATCAAAAAGACCAAAAATTAGTATCGTGTAACGAAAATGATGGAATTCGAGGCAAGGCGCTATCGAAATTTGGACTCAAGAGCTTTAATTTCAAAATTAATGATGAATCTCGTGAGGGGGATAGTCAATCGCATGTCATTTGGTTTAACGAGATTCCTCTGCGAGGATCGCATACAGCTAAGGCTCGTTTTATAATAAAGCCAAAAGAAGAAATTCCGGGATTGACGAATCGCATTAGTGTTCATCTTAATGAGTATAAGCTTGAGCCCGTGATTGATCCTCTATACGAAGAACGATACAAAAGTCAGCTAGATTGCGAAAGATTGTTTGATAGTGCTTTTGTGCCTCAGGTTTGCAAAGATTACAAAGATTTATATCTAGAGTATTTGCGATGCTGTGGTGATGGACAAGATAACGATAAAGTAGATACGTCTAAAAATAATTGTCCGGTCTTTTCTGGTCAAGATCGTTGCAATGCGTTTGAAACGTTAGATCGTACAGAATCGTCGGAAAAATGCGTAGATGCATTGTTTGATGTCATGGATAATGACTCAAGTAATCCAAACGTTCCGACGATCAACGATATGCAGAATATTTGGACTTGCATGTATAATATCACGCAGTTGACCTATAGCACTAACTTATGTTGGGATGCTGGTTTCACCAATGTTCATGATTCAGATGCAAATTCGGGATGCTATTCGCCGAAATTTGTTTGTTCTTTTGGCGATCGCTACGCAGCAAAAGAGAACAAGGGTCAAGAAATACGAAAATTTAATACATTTACGCCAAATCTTATCTTGAATATGCTTTTGAAGCATATGAACAGTAAGAATAGTAACGGCCAGAATTATTACGATAGTTTGTTTGGAAGCTCGAAAAATGGCAAGGATATTGATTTAGCGATTTTTAATGCTGGTAATATCCGCGAAAGTCATGGGTACAGTATTATTGACTACGACATGATACACACTGCGCTATTTTATAATAACAAAGCAGTCGTCATGCCGTTTTCGCTGAAAAAAATAGTAGAATTGCTCGAGGCTGGTTTAAGTGCGAAGGTAGATGGTGCTTTTCCTGCCATTGCGGGCATTAATATCGCATATAAGACGATCAATTCCAGTACAAAGAAAGTAAATGAAATATGGGCGGTTGATTTTAAACAAAAATTTACAGATATTATGTATTTGAGCGAGGATTTACGAACAGCTATTAAAGAAAATGCAAATTCTGGAGAAAAAACTTGCATTTTAGGTGTTCGTAAAGCAGATGAAAAATCATGCATGATAGGTGAGTACTCGATAGAAGGTAACAATATTAAAGGTACTGTTTATGCTTGTGATGAGTCAGTCGGTGGAGAGTACTCCGTTGTCTGTCGCAGTATAGGTCATGCTATGCCGGAGCCCGAGGAATTCTTCATTAGCAATGACGTTCAGGAAATACAAAAATCGCTAGAAAAAAATTACAAAGTATTGATTACAGATTATATTTACAATATGGGCGATGGTTTCGATACGGTACTAAAAGACGTTGATAGAATAAACCATGTCGATATTTCTAAAGATTATCTATACGATATTTTTGAAGGTATTCTTCAACATGATGATAAAATGATCTGTAAGTATGATATCAATGCGAGTAGTGATGATGATGAATTCGAAATGAATACGCTTGATGAGTTAATAACCTATAATCTTATAAAACGTATTTATACAGATAAAACCGTTCCAGAGTCTGGTAATAGTATGGGGTATGCTGTGGATTATGCAAACGCATTGTGTGTTGCAACGCAGAAAAAATTGGCAGAAGACCTTAGTATTGCGGAAGACTGCAACTACAAAGCCGACCAAGCGGCTGCGGGCAATGGCTCGGATAAGGATGATAAACCGGTCGTAGATCCTGTTGAACCAGGCGAGGAAGCTCAAGGCTAAACACGAGCAACTGTCAAGTAACATTCATACTCAAAGAATTTATAATACTTAACGCTTTATTAGAGGCATTATGAAATATACAAAACAAATTCTGTTTGCAGCGATCACAGCAATACTGCTTCATCCTCTTTCTGCATCTGCTCAAATCGGCCCTGATCTCAAGCCGCCTGGGTTGGATGAAAATCATCCGATCGATTCTTATACACGGTTAGGTAAATCTTTTTCGGGAGAGGACTGGCGTCATGAAACAAGTTGGGAACTCAACGCGAGCGATATCGTGTTCTCTGCTGCAAAAAAACGTCAGCTTATTAGCGAAGCTCCGTCTACGATTCACATTATTACCGACCGAGATATTGCGGCTTATGGCTGGCGATCGTTGGCTGAAATATTACGCCATGTGCCTGGTGTACAGACGCTGACGACAAAGTCTTCTTTTCAGTCTGTAATGATTCGTGGACTCGTCGGTACAGAAGATAATAACTCTCGAATTTTGTGGCTTCAAAACGGCGTTCCAATGAATGACGTGCGCGATTCTGGTATATGGCTTGATGAAACTTATCCTGTTGAGCTTATTAAGCGTATTGAGGTCGTTTTAGGTCCTGGTTCAGCACTCTATGGCTCTGGTGCATTTCAGGGCGTCATTAACATTTTTACGAAGGATCCATCCGATATCAACAAATATGGTGAATATCGTGTGGCTCTTCAAAATAACATGACCTTTAAGGCCTCGGCGATCGCTGCCTATACCAGTGAAGACGGTAAATTAGGTATCTTGGGACATGTTGCTGGTAATACTACGCAGGGATCTGGGTTAATTGGTGATTTTGTTTATACAAATTACTCTATGGCTCAGGCTGGCGATAATCTCACAAACAATGGAAATGCCCTCGATTTTCGTGGCGAGAGCTTAAAATCTAATTCAGATAAACACTGGTATAACATCAATTTTAAATTGAATTATGAGCAAATTAAGTGGGAGTTGGGTTTTACAGATATTTACGCTGGCGCTGATGGCAATGAGAGTGTTCCTAACATTGACTATGCAACAATCCATTATAATGATAAGTTAAATGGTGGATATGTTTCACCAGATCAGGTTGAGGCAGCTGGTGAGGACTATCTCGATGCTGATCGCTATCCTTATCGCTTTAATCGACGTGAGTTCTATACGGACCTCATTTACGAAGATAATTTTGGAGAAAGTATCAATTTCTTGGCTTTACTCTCGTATCGTTTGAACTATTACGAACATAAACATTATCGTAATTATAAAGATGCAGAGGAAGTAAAAGAATTCTTCAATGTCTACAATCAGGATGACTCTGATGGAATTATTTCTTCGTATGCAAATAAAGTCAATTACAATACGCTTCAGCATAAGTTGTATGCGTTGACTCAAGTTCAGTGGCATATTTATGATGCGAACGAACTAATTGCAGGACTTGTTTTTGAGTATCAATATATTCGTTCTGATGATTTTATGAATGGAAAGGGGTACCCTGATATCAAAAATAGTGCCGGCGAAAATATTATGCTCGACGCAACGAAGCTTGGACAGCTCACGCCATCCATCTTTATTCAGGACGAACAGCGATTTTGGAACGATCGTATTATTTTAACCGCTGGCGCTCGTTTTGATGCGTACCGCATCTACGGAAGTGGTGATAAAGCTCCTGATTATGCACCATCCTGGCGTTTTGCATTTCTCGCTAAATGGACTGATTGGATGACGATGAGGCTTTCTTATGGTTATTCATTCAAGGAGCCTTCGTTATATCAATTGTATATTGATACTTTCGATGCTGTAGGCAATCCTGAACTTGACCCTGAAACGCTACATAACATCGAATTGTCATTCCTTTTCACGCCGACGTATTTTATGAAAATTCGCCTAGATACCTTTGCGACCTTTATTGATAATCTTATTGTTATGCAATATGACAAATTTAAGAATATCAGTGCCTTAGGTGAAGATGGTCGATATACGCCGGTTCAGGATGGTGGCGCCAAACTCTTCGGTTTTGAAATCGGACTTGACACCGCGATTGGGATGAATTGGAATTTATACACACACTACAATTTCTTATATAGTATAAGCGATTACAAAGAAGTGAACAAATCAGACCGCATACCTGATGATGCTATGCACCGATTCAAGGTTGGTGCAACGTATCGTAACGATATGTTTACTGCTGATTTGGCGATGTTCCTTGTGGGTGGAACGCCGTCAACGGCTTCTGATATGGCTTGGGATAGCCGTTCAGAGTATGCCACGCCGTTCTATGCGATTTTCCAACCTCAGTTCTCGGTGAACGTTGGCGCAAATATTGGTCTTTCCGTACAAGGTAGCTATGCTTTCTCTGAAGGCTTTGCGTCATCGCCTACGCATGCTTATTATTATGAAAAAGAAGGTGTGCCAGTGAGCCGTTATAACGTCATGTTCTCTGCATTTTACCCATTTAAAAAATAGTTCACATTGCTAATGATGTAAGGACGCCATTTTATGTGAATGCGCGTCCTTTTTTATTCTGTGGATCTGATTGGTAATTGTTGTGATGTGTCGATTAAGAGAGGGTAGCGGCGTATTGTAGCGTGGAGCTAATCGTTTGAATAAACGATTGCTTCACGCAAGATAGCCGCTCAGGGGGAGACGGAAAATTGTCAATCCAAATGCATATTTGAGTAAACCATTTCCGGTGTCTTCCAACCAAGTACTTTTCGAGGTCTCTGATTAATTTCATTACAGACACGTTTGATATAGCTGTCAGAGAC
>JAZRWH010000146.1:0-28393 GCA_045599585.1 Myxococcota bacterium | reverse complement strand
TTCAAAAAACATCCAGGCACCGTTCGAGGGGGCAGTCTGCTCAGGAGACGAGGCTTGGCCAAAAACCGCGGTGGTGGCGGCGGGGGCGGGCCCATGTCCATGGCCACACCTCTGCCTAATCCAACCCCAAACCACCTACACCCACAAAATACATCCCCCTAATACTTGATCATCCTTACGCTTACCGTCTAAAACTTACTCTGCTTTTTATGGAGTCTGTTTATGGCCACTTCTTTTTTACGCTCGATCATCAAAGGCATCGCAACCAGTATGGGGGCTCGCATTATTACGATGGGACTCCGCTTCCTTACGCTTTGCATCCTCCCTATTTGGATCTCTCCCACTGAAATCGGATGGATGGCTGTCCTTATGGTGATCACCAACCTCATCATCGCGCTCTCTGATCTCGGACTCGGTACGGCACTCGTCAAAACAAAAGAATGCCCGACCCAAATGTACCAATCCGTTTTCACGCTAACGATGCTTGTCGCGGTCGCAGTATCCCTCGCACTCATTTTGGGAGCTCCACTCCTGCAGAACATTTTTCAAGTCCCCGCTTACCTGCTCATCATTGCGGCTTTTGCAATTCCAACTTCATCCCTAACCATCGTTCCAAACGCTCTTCTCTATAGAAACCTCAAGTTTACAGGACTTGCTCTCCGTGATCTTCTCGGTGAAGCTGCTTTTTCTGGAACAGCAATCACACTCGCAATTCTTGGATACACTGAACTTTGCGTTGCCATTGCACTCGTCGCGCAACGCTTCGTTCGTTGGATCGCCGCGACAACATCCATCGAATGGACACCGGGTTTTGCGCTCAATAAAGCTCACCTTGCAGATCTACGAAGCTTCAGCCTCTATCAATTCGGTACCCTGAGCGTTATTCAAATCGCAAATCGACTCGATACACTCCTACTATCCATCTTCCTACCGCCTGCCAGTTTCGGCTTCTATACACAAGGCCGCCAGCTCTCCAGCAACCCCACAGAAGCGCTTGCCTCTGCAACATGCAGTGTCTTTTTCGCAGCCTTCTCTAAAATTCAAAATGACCCCAAAGAACTCCGATCTTTGTTCATCAAATTCATAAAACTCATTATTCCTGCATCTTTTATTATATCCGCCGGACTCTACCCTGCCCTCGGACTCATCCCCATTTTCTACAGCCAAACATGGGCACCAAGCGTCGAACTCAGCCGCATTCTCTGCTTCAGCATTCCCTTTTATGCATTCCTCTCCATTGAAGGCATCATGATTACCGTCGGAGGCGAACGACGGCGACTCTTCACAACCATAACAAGAGCCGTTCTCATGATGCTGGGCATCTGTGCTTCATTCCTCCTCTTCCCTGAGTTCGCTTCTGCCACCACGATCGCCTGGCTCGTTTGCGTTACCATGGCCGTTAGCGTCGCACTCAATTTTGCCTACCTCCTCAGCCATTTCAAAATCACACGCACTGACGCGAAACGCTGGCTTCCTCTCTCCGTTGCAGGATTTCTCTGCCTGGTGGCGAGCGTCGTAATCACACACTTAACCAAGATCTAAATGAGGGGGGAAGTATCCCCCTGAGCGGCTATTGCCAAACGCAAACGACCGCCACCAAATGATTGGTGATACGCTAGACTCATCAAGGAATTCGTTTACCATAGCATTTATCTAAGTTCACGTCGTTTGCTTCGGCAATACGCCGCTACCCCCTCTTGCCGTAGGCCTCTCAACCATTTTACGATTGTAATTCTATCCATCAGCCGCACCTCTTAACCTTTCCCAAAGTAATGGCCTCTGTTTAACAAAATTAATTTCCCCCACATACGACCACAACAGCGCCAAAGTTGCCCGGTTCGCAATTTCGATATAAAACCCCGTAAACGTAGCGTTTAGGGCTGTGTACGCCCACGACGATGTACACCGTGTTTCTTTGTTTGAAGGTTCATTTTGTCCAAGAAATGTCCAAATTGTCACAAATTCATACCTGATGGAAGCCGATATTGCGGCCATTGCGGTCACGACATACAATTCACTATGCCTGCTGACGGCATTCTCCCTCCTGGTACGAAACTCCGCGGAACCTACGTCATCGAAAATATGATCGGCGAAGGCGGCATGGGAGTCGTCTACGCATGCATTCACGAAACGCTCCGCAAAAGGTGCGCTCTTAAGGTCCTTGAACCTAAATACGCCCGCATTCCAACAACGCGCGCCCGCTTCCTCGCCGAAGGACGCATTCAGGCCAACCTCGCGCACCCGCACATTGTCAAAGTCATTGACGTCATTGATGGCGAAAAAGAAGGCGGACTAGGCGGCATACTCGCGATCGTCATGGAACACGTACAAGGCGATTCCATGGATCACATTATTAAACAACGCGGCCAGCTTTCCGAATATGACGCCGTCGCCAGCACGCTCGTTACGCTCGATGCTATCGGGTATGCGCACCACATGAAAATTATTCATCGCGACCTCAAACCCTCAAACATTATGGTCTGCGAAAAAGATGCGCGTGAGTCTCTATACAACGGCGTCAAAGTCATGGACTTCGGTATCGCTAAACTCCTCGAAGATGGTCAGCAACAACTCACGGTTACAGGCTGCCAAATGGGGACGCCGCTCTACATGCCCCCAGAACAAATCGAAAACGCACGTACCATCGACGAACGCGCAGATCTCTACGCGCTTGGTATCACCCTCTACGAAATGCTCTGCGGTCGTACGCCGTTTGCCGAATATCGCGAATTCGAGCTCATGAGAGCTCAGTTGTCGATGAAACCGCCTTCGATGAAAAACTTCAGACGCGACATTTCCGATCGCCTCGAAGCCATCGTTATGAAGGCCCTCGAAAAAAATCGAGAAAACCGTTACCCTAACGCTGAAGCTTTTCAACGAGATTTGCTTAGTCTTGGCGGATACGACGATATTCAACTCCTACTCAATCCCTACGAAGGAACAACGCTACAGTCAACAAATAAACGTCTGCAACGCAAGATCGAACGTGCAATCGCAGATGCGTCCGAAACGTCTAGCAGCAAAAATCAAAAAGCTTCTAAAGCAAAAGACGTTGCAGATGCTGTCAAAAATGCCGTCGTGCAAAAACCTGAGTCAGGAAACCAAGTTGAGACGCCCATAGACGCCGATCAAACTGATGCTCAAAATTCGGAGCAACCCCAGATTGACTCTGAACCACAATCTAGCACTAAAGCAAGTACACGCTCAAACCTCATTCATGCAGAAGTAGCAAATATTGCTTTAAATCAACCTGCACCACAATCCCCTAAACAAGCTCAGTTAGACGACGAAATCCCAGAAATTAAAACGTCCACTAAGCGTACGCGTACCCCTAAAACAGAATCTTCTGACGACGGACAAGCTAAAAGATCTCGACACACATCGCAACCAGTCGAATCCGTCCCTGCTGCTGCTCCATCGAAGTCACGCCGCAAAATCAATGCCCCCGTCGATACGAGTGCACAAAATCTAACTGCAGAATCAAAAAAACGCTCTCAAACGCGCGCAGATGTCGCTAAAACAAACGCATCATCAGATAAACGCAATCAAAAAACGCCTCACGTTGCCAAGCCGGCACAAATGAAAACTGAACATGCGTTGGTAAATACATCTGATACGATCAGCCACCGCGTTAAACTTGCTTTGGCTCTCGTAGCCCTGATTCTGCTCGTTTTGGTTGCAGCTGGCATCGTCTATCGTACAAACAACGATATGCCTCAGGCTGCTGCGCCTGCCCCCAAACAAACGCCCCCCGAGTCCGAACCTGAAACCGCACAAGATATATCAGACGTCCCCGCTCTCGAAATTACAACGCCCTTTGGACGCATGTCCAAAATCCCCGCTGGACGCCACGTCGTCAGTGCATCAAAACCCGATGAGCTCAAACCCATCGAACTCCCCGCTTTTTACATTGATCAGGTAGAAGTCTCACACTACGAATACGCCAAATGTGTTGCCGCCCAAAAATGCCAGCCACTCGCTTACGACGTCGAGTCTAAACTCCTCCCCGTCACAAACATTGGCCTCGGAACCGCCGAAGCTTTCTGCAAATTCGCTGGCAAAAAACTCCCCACAGCCGAACAATGGGAAGCTGCTGCTCGCTACGGAAACCAAACCAATGGCATATCTTTCGTAAACGTCTCATGCGACACCGTCGTCTATGCTACCTCCGCAGACTGCAAAGGTAAAACCCCCGCTCGACCGCAAAACGTCTACAGCCACGCCAATGGCGCAAATCCCGCGCATCTCCGAAATATGCTCGGAAATGTCCGTGAATGGGTCAATACGCCCGACAGCTCCCTCAAAAAATACCAAACGAAAGGTGGCAGCTACCAATCACCCGCCAGTGCCATCAGCATCGGCGCATCCATCCTTCAGCCGCCTAATCAAGGCGCTCCAGATCTCGGTTTCCGCTGCGTCAAAGACTAACAAGTCGCGCCTCCACTCTTTTTTTGTTTCTGGGTGGGGGATGTCTCCCCCTGAGCGGCTATTGCCATCGCCAAATATATCATCACGTTGAATCATCCATCGTTCAACATGCAAAAAAGACCTCCAGTTCACACCATCTTACAAATTGGCGATGGCAATACGCCACTACCCCCTCTTGCTGTAGGCACTTTTATCATAATTTAATTAACACAACATTTATTATACAAACAAAACAATTAGGCACGAAGTGTCCAAAGCCTCGTTCTCAGTAAAAAAAGTGTATGATTATATTTACATCTTCGTATAATACAATTTCACCCATAGTGAACGAACCACTGCTGTCCCACGAAGTTTTCATAGAATACTCTGATAACGCTACTGTAGCTTTATTTTATCGATATATAGTCACTTCTAAACATGAAAAAGACTTAAGATTACTGTTAAATCGCACGCGTCGCGAAGCCGGAGGCAAGCAGCGGGCGCACCGGGCGAGCGGGGATTCCAAAGGGCCGTCCGCAGGACAGAATGAGAATAAGAAAAGTATAAAATTCTGTAACGAGCGCATTTCGTTACAGTTAATGAGAATATGTTGTGGGACAGCAGTGAGTAAACAAACAATAATTATAATGCTCACACTATACACAATAATAATTATACAATTTTAACACCACCATAGAAATTTTATTATATTCAATAATAATGATGACAATTTCACTTAATCTACCTAAAGATTTCGCGATATAATCCACATCCTCATCCAACCGTCAACCCAGTCAAACATCGACAATACGACATCACTTTTCTGTATGTTTCAAACCTACAACTTATCCACATTTTGCGCACGTTCTTCAATCGCACCTACATGTAAACAATCAAACTACACATAATTTTTAAATTTAGCGCACGAAATACACTCGTCGTTTTAAAATACCGTCAAAAATTTATTGACTCAAATTCAATTTTGAATGAAAAAGCGCCCTCGTACGTCGCTGATATCTTCTGTTTTTCTATATGAAAAATGGGTTATCAAAAAGATACAGCGCTGAATCGTCATCGAGTTCGTACGCTGTTGGTGCGCACTCAAATTACATCCCGATTGGGAAGGAGAATTATTCATGGGACGTGTTTACAACTTTTCAGCTGGCCCTTCGACCTTACCTGAATCCGTACTTAAAATCTGCGCAGACGAAATGCTTGATTGCCATGGTACGGGCCAATCCGTCATGGAAATGAGCCATCGTTCCAACGCTTACAAACCTATTATCGAAAGCGTTGAAGCCAAACTTCGCGAGCTCATGAACATCCCCGATAACTACAAAGTTCTCTTCCTTCAGGGCGGTGCAAGCACTCAGTTTGCAATGATTCCCCTCAACCTCAACAAAACCGGCAAAGCCGCTTACGTTGACACGGGTGTTTGGTCCAAAAAAGCGATCGAAGAAGCTAGACGTTACCTCGATACCGTCGATGTCGTCGCCTCTTCCCGCGATCGTGGCTGCTGCTACATCCCCGAAATCCGCAAAATCGAAGGCGATTATGACTACGTTCATATCACCCTCAACAATACGATCTTCGGCACCAAATGGAGCTACATCCCCGAAACTGGCAACATTCCTCTCGTCGCTGACATTTCGTCCTGCGTCCTCTCCGAACCCCTCGACGTTTCCAAATTTGCCCTTCTCTATGCAGGCGCCCAGAAAAACCTCGCCCCTGCTGGTGTAACGCTCGTCATCATCCGCGAAGACCTCATTCGTGAAGACCTGCCCAAAATGGTCCCCACAATGCTTCGCTATGACACCCACTCCAAAAACGGCTCTATGTTCAATACGCCTCCCTGCTACTCCATTTATGTTATGGGCCTCGTCCTTGACTGGGTCAAAGAAAATGGCGGCGCAGAAGGTATGGCCAAACGTAACATCGAAAAAGCCGACCTCCTCTACAACTACCTCGACAACTCCGACTACTATCATGCAACAGTCGACAAAGGTAGCCGTTCGCTCATGAACGTTCCGTTCCTCACCAAAGAAACGGATCCTGATAAAGCCGCTGCCATCAACAAAAAATTCGTTTCCGAAGCTGCTGCAGCCGGTCTCGTCAACCTCGCTGGTCACCGTCTCGTCGGTGGTATGCGCGCCTCAATCTACAACGCCATGGGTATCGAAGGTGTCAAAGCCCTGATCGACTTCATGGACAAATTCGCTAAAGAAAACGCCTAGTTTTTTTAGTAAATAACATACAAAAAAGGCCGTCCTCGTGACGGCCTTTTTTGTATTACAATTTCAATTTAAGCTACCACGGTGCCCTTAAATTTCACTCGTTTCTTATGGCCGTAAGCAATAAAACTGCCTTACACTTGTATTTAAATTGTAGTTTTTTATACTTAGACACACAGCTGTCCCACTAAATTTTCATAAAATACTCGGATAACTCTACTGTAGCTTTGTTTTATCGATATATAGTCACTTCTAAACATGAAAAAGACTTAAGATTACTGTTAAATCGCACGCGTCGCGAAGCCGACGGCAAGCAGCGGGCGCACCGGGCGAGCGGGGATTCCAAAGGGGCGTCTGCGATACGACGCCCCTTTGGGCCGTCCGCAGGACAGAATGAGAATAAGAAAAGTCTAAAATTCTGTAACGAGCGCATTTCGTTATAGTTAATAAAAATATGTTGTGGGACAGCAGTGACTTAGATACATCCACAAACCAAACACAATTATTTACACAATATCATTATTAACACATTTATACATCTTAACAAAAAATATAAAAACTTAGTTCGGCGTATTGGCACAGCCAATAGCCGAACTGCGTGACGCGTATTTATCATTTACCGAACATTAGTTCGGTAAATGATAAATAGCGGCCGCAAAATATAAAAAAAGCCGAACAATAAGTTGAACGGCTTTTTTATTTAAATCGATTTTAATTAAAATACAATTTAAGCAATCGAACGTAATTATCCGAAATAATAAACTTTTGAAGCGCTTCGTTATCAGGGAAAGCATTCAGAGCGACGGTCGGTGCCCCCGAGATAATCGCGGCAATACATGCTGCACGCGTCGAAAGTGCACGGCGAAAAGCCGACCAATTGGGCGCTTTAAAAGGAACGCCATCTTTGAACAATTTTCGATCACTACGAGGAAGCTTTTTAGAAATGAGTTTTTTGAGAGCCTGTGCACGAATCGATTCGGGATCGGTTTGGCAAAGCGCAACAAAAAGCGCATCCACCTCGTCGTCATCAATGACATCGAGCACAGCTGCCCCCGTCTTAGCCTGATGCATGGCATAGGCTGCCCAAAAATCGAACTCGGCATTGGGCTCTTTGACGAGCTCCGCATCAATGATCAGCGCCGGAGGATCTGTCAAACGGACGCTACCCATATCGCCCGTAAGTTTTGAGACAAAAAGCTGTTTCACTTCGAAGTTTTGCTTTTGACCGAATAACTGGCGACACCGTGCTACAGCCCAATGCTTAGCATCGAGTACCGTAAGCTGTGCAGCACGCTCATAAAGCGGATAAATATACGGCGTCATCAAATGCAAATACTGGAAAGCTTCGCTGTAGATGCGCTCAAGTGGCAAAAGCTCGATATCGAAATAACCGCGAGGCATCCCCTTAATACAACGCGCTTCTGGATTAGCATTTTCAACCCCGAGACGATGATTGACAAAGGCGCGCGCTGCGTTGCTTGCGACATCATCCCCAAGCTGACGAAGTACCTCGAGGAACGGTTCGTAAGCCTTTTCCATCGAAAGATTCAACGTCAATGTGCGGCGAAATTCGGCGGCAGAAGATTCAAGCTGTCCAGCACTAAACAAGGCCTGAGCCCGCGCCAAATAAGCCCAATCCGTCTGACTTGCTTCACCGATGACCTCAGAAAGAAACGCAAGCGCCTCTCGATGTTGACCATTTGCAACATAAAGCGCAGCCACACACCCGCGATATTGTGAAATTTTGTCGGGCTCCTGTGATTTGGAAAGATCATATTTTGCAACGCGAATGAGACGCTCAATATCCCCATGTTTAACGTAATCATCGACGAGGGTATCAAAATCATCGCGATGACCGATGACTGTAGCGATTGCATTGCGTTCATAAATAACGCGCACGTCATTTGCCCATTCCGCTTCGCGAGCAATGCGCGTGTAAGCAAGTCTAGCCCAGTGAAACAGCGGTGACTCTTCCTGACAGATTTCATCGAGCGTCACACGTGCCTCAAGCCAATTTCTTTCGCGACACGAAATATCATACATGAGGCGAAGTGCATCGAGATCGTGGACAAACTGAGTGAGATGTCTGCGCAAAATACGTCTAGCACGTTCGAGATCTTCGACATGATGAATGAGAATATCTGCGAGTGCAATATTGGCCTGACGTCTATCTTCAGGAGAAGTTGTGCAACGAATACGAAGTTCGAGCGTTTCGACGGCTTCGCTCCACCGGGACTGTAGTGAAAGTAAGCGCGTCTGCGTCGTGAGTGCGTCGATATCTTCAGGCGCTTGAGCCAAAATACGCGAAAGCGAAAGCGAAGCCCCCGCAGGATCGTCGAGGTGATTTGCCAAAAGTGCAGCGTGTCGGCGCAAGATTTCTATTTGAAGTTTACCGGCAGGCAATGCCCCAATGGCACGCACATAAACGAGCGACAATTTTTCCCACTGAGCAGCAGCACTCAGTATCTGTTCGCTCAATGCGATTGCAGGCATACTAGCCGCATCATGCACCAAAAGCGCATTGAGGCTTGAAAATGCCTGATCCGTCCGTCCAAGACCGCGCCAAAGTCGAGCCGCCCAAAGACCGTAACTCAAACGATTATCTTGCAAGCAAGCTGATTCAGCGAGTCGATCAGCCAAACTGGCAAGTTGGGCAGTATTTTTATTATCTTCGGCAATATGTGCGAGTGTGAGAAGCGAAACAAAGTCGTGAGGCTCTTGTTTGAGACATTCCTGTGCAACGCGAATGGCATGTTCATCAAGACCGTCATCGACGTACGGAGCCAGCGCATTTTTAAGCGCCTGCAAACGCGCCCCTGGTGCAACTTCGAGAGCAGCCATACGCTCACGCAAAACGCCGAGGGCTTGATAATCTTCGCTCTGATCAGCAAAACGTTCTAGTTCCCACAAACTTCGCCAATCATTGCCGCCCTGTTTAAAGGCAGCAAGAGAAGTGCGGCGTACTGCGTCAAAATCATGGTCTACCCACATATTGCGCAAAGAGGCTTCACGCAAAAGTTCTGTAGCAATCCAACGATCTGGCGTCGATGCGGCATACGTTTCGAGCCAAGACGAAATATCTTCATCTTTACGGCGCCTCAAGCGACGCAAAATCTCAGCACGCAGCCCCATACCGTACGATCGATTCAAACTTGCCCTAAGCATGAGGTCGACACGAGATTTGTCATCGACCGAATCACGCATAATTAATTCTGCTTTGAGCCACAAAATGAGACTTTTGGCTTCGTCATCTCCTGTTTCAAGCGATCCTGTCGCTTCCATAATGCTCTGTAACTGCTGTGAACGCGGTACAGAAACAAGGATCTCAAGCACATACTGAATATAATGTCTCAACGTCGGTTCATTCAAATAGACGCGAGAACGTTCGACGATATTTCCAGCGGAACGAGCGATGCAGTAGGTACGAATATCGAGAAGCGTCTCTCGCATAGACGTCATATCATTGGCATCAAATTCAGTCGATACGCTGGCTCCACTTGATTTTTTATTAAGAATTTTAAAATTTGAATTTTGGGACAGTTCGTTCGAATCGTTCAAAGCTTCGACGACATCGTTTTCAGAGGTATCCACATCGTCATTTTGTGATTCAGCTGTTTTGGGAACACCTGTGACGGCCATGAGAAGTTTGATTGCTTCTTCATAGCGCCCTGTTTGACGAAGCAATCGTAAATAACCGCGAAGAGATGCCGCATCGAGTACAGCCATTGAAGCAGCCTTAGCGAACCACGCAATGGCGTTTTCAATCGAACCAAGTTCAAGACTGCCCCACGCATTTTCGACGGCAAATTCAGCCTGACGCGTAACCCAGACTTCACTTCGCCACGCATTGGCAATCACAACCTGGTTCCAATCACCTGCGCGTAGTGCGACGGCATGATAAAATTCGATTGCAGGAACGTAAGACGGAAACGTATCGTGCAAGTTTTTAAGAATCTGCATCGCCATATCCGTTTTTTGGAGTGCATCTGCTTCGGCGGCAGCTTCCATGTACCACATCCGAACATCTTCGGTATCTTTGGTCAACGAAGCGATTTTTACGTACGACTCCAACAGCGGCTCGCTTTGATCGAGAAGCGCCAAAATGGTTTGTCTTCTCAACAACAGATCAAACGACTGTGTACTTTCAGGAATTGTTTTAACGTATTGTAGAGCGATCTCCGGGTGATCCATTCGCTCGACGAGAAGCGTCAAAATGCGGCTTCGCAGCGCAGAACGCATGCATTCATCAGAAGACTTCGAGAGCCACTGATCCAGTTTGTGGACGAGTATTTCATCGTCAGAAGTTTTTTCGAGCGCGCAAGTGCAGCGCCATCTGCAGAGCGATACGTCGTTTTCACGCATCACGTCGATTGCATCCTGCGTACGACCAGCAGAGGTCAAAAAGCGCGCGAGCTGCCAGGTGTAATAATCACGCAAACCAGCATCTTTGCATGCATTGAGTCTATCCGAAAAGCATTTGACGAGCGATTCGTAGTTTTGATTTTTTTCTTCGAGTGCACATCGCCAATCGAAGACGAGCTGGGCATTCATGCCGAGTGCAGCAGCATGCGACAGCGCTTCACAAGCCGATTTTTCATCCCCAGCTGCCGACTGGATTCGCGCGAGTTCAACGTAACGCGAAGCTTGCGCAAGGGGAGCAGCGGTCGTTTCAATGATATGTTTTTCGAGCTCAACGGCGCGCGTGACGTTACCCAATCGAATACAGGCCTCGAGTTCGAGAGACAGAATATTGTTATTTTCATCGAGGCGCTTTTGAGCTTCTTCGAGGCAGGTGCACGCTTTGACAAGATCGCCTACACAATAATAGAGCGTTCCTGCGTGAGCATAAAATTCGCCACTACACTTATTTTCATCAAATTTTGAAGCAGCTTGAGCCCAATTCTGTGCAGCATCGGCATATTTTCCGCTTTTTTCGTCCAAAAAAGCAAGCCCCAACAAGGCGTACAGCGCATTTCGATCAGCTTGAACAGCACTTGCAAAAAGCCCGTGTGCGCCTTCGTCATCATCAAGTCCCGTGTGAATATTGGCAGCCAAGGTAAACAGAGCCGCTCGTTCTTCGGGTGCCCCCAATATTTTAGCGAGTTTTTCGGCGTCTTTCGCCGTTTCGAGGGCATTGTCGCATGCGCAGTCCAACCAAAGCGCATCGTAAAGCGCCCCAACGTGACACGGATCAACATTGAGCGCTTTTAACACCCATTTTTTAGCCGTCTCAGGATCATCCTGAACGATCCATGCGATGGATGCAGCTTCAAGTGCGCAAGCAATTTTAAGATCCGAGGTTGAAGCGAGCGTCATTTCACGTTCGAGCAAACAGAGCGCTTCTTCCCAGCGTCCAATTTTAACGAGAAGACGACGAGCAGCAGCAGCGATCCAGGCTTCGTTGGGCGCGAGTGTGACAGCTGCAATCAAATCTCTCACAATAGACGCCGTAACCGCTTCATCACGATCATTCGCATAAGCGGCGTCAATCAACATCGTTGCCGCTCGAACAGGATTATGCTCATAGAGAGCTCTGGCTTCGCGTCTATAGATCTCCGCTGTTTCTTCCCCTTCCAGCGCCTGAGTTTCCAGGCTCGCAATTACGTC
The DNA here is from genome assembly GCA_045599585.1 of Myxococcota bacterium. Taxonomy (GTDB): domain Bacteria; phylum Myxococcota_A; class Bradymonadia; order UBA4248; family UBA4248; genus RGIG464. The sequence continues at coordinate 16,148 of JAZRWH010000146.1, read as the reverse complement.
ACACAACAACTCACTCATCCAACCTTACCCCGATTCTTGGACTGTTTTTATCTGCGCTCCAACATTCAAATACGCTTTTGCGCCAACCTTTTTTAATACAGCATCGCTTCAAAAAAACAAAAAAAAGGGCGACCGTATTGGCAAAAAGCCAATAGCGTCGCCCAAGCTCGCGTGTGAAACAGCGAGCTTTTCAAGACATATTTTTAGAAATTGTGATTTTTTAATAAGATTAGAGTTGCATCGGCATGACAATGTAGTCGAGTTTATTGGTCGTTACGTCGCGGATTACGGCTGGCGAATCTTCGTCACTGATTTCCATTGAAACGATATCACACGCAATAGATTTGAGGATATCGAGGATGAAGCGCCAGTTAAACCCTGCTGTCACGCCAGCGCCATCGTATTCGACATCAGCGCAATCCGTCATTTCAGCATTGTTACCGTCGTAAGAAGAGACAGAGAGACGTCCCGGCGCCAAGGTAAGACGAATTGTATTTAATTTGGACGAATAGATTGCCGCGCGCTGAAGCATTTTAGCGAAATCTTCGCGACGAATGACGGCTTTATGGTCGAGCACGGCGGGAATGACTTTAGAAAAATCGGGGAACTGTCCATTGATGGGATTCGTATAAAAGACGAATTCATCCGACTGAGCGACGAATTTATTCTGAGCGTAATCGATTACGATATCGCCCGCTGTGAGCATGCGGTTAAGCTCATTGAGTGCTTTGCGAGGAACGATGACGCCCTGAAGCAGATTGTCGGAGATCGGGCCGGAGATTGCGGCGTCCCCTTCGACGCGAGAAAGGCGGTGACCATCCGTTGAAACGAGCTGCATAGAGCCATTTTCAGAAACAGAAATGTGTGCACCGGTAAAATCGGGACGTGTGTCGTCGGTAGAAATGCTGAAATAGATTTTATCGATCAACATTTTGAGTACGGGCGCAGCAATTTTGACGCTGCTACGCGCATCAAAGAGGTCGAGTTTAGGATAATCCGTCGCATCAGCAAGTTTAGGAATGCGAGATTTGTAAGAACCGCACTCAATCAATGCAGAATTGCTATCCGTCGAAAAAATGATTTCCTTGCCCGAATCGAGTGTTGCGATGGTATCGGAGAGTTTCTTTTCGAGGACGATACACCTACCTTCTTCAATAATATTGGCCTTGGTATTGGAGCAGATGGTGACGGCCAAATCGGTGCCGGTAGCCGTGAGCGTGTCACCTTCAGCCTGAAGAACGCAATTGGTCAGAACAGTGAACGTGCCGTTGGCGCCGCATACACCGTCGATACGTTTGAGCAATTTGGAGAAGGCGTCTCTATCAATCGAAAATTTCATTCAAATCCTCTTGGCAAGAAAGAGACGCAAAATACGTCTCCTATCATTATTAATGGTTCGTCTCACAGCGAGGGAATCATCCCAAAACATATTAATTTTTGTCGTTTTTCTTTTTGAAAGGTCCAAAATTTGACTTTCGGGCATCAAAAAGGCGGGGGCTATTTTTGCCCATTGACGTCTTAAGCGCAAGCACTTTGTTATGTCAGTTCGAGTCATGCTTTGTAGGCTGCCTTGTCTAGTGACAGGCGTACATCACACTTTTCACGCGTCTTACAGGGCAAAAATACTGAAAAATGTCTCAAAAATTTTTGAAAAGTGACCATTTTTCATTTTTAAAATTCTTGATAATTATTAAGGAGGGGGAAGTCTCCCCCTGAGCGGCTATCTTAAACCAGGAGATCATCGAGGGAGGTCAAATCTATATTCAACGTTTAGAAATAAAGCAGAATGAAAGCAGACCAGCGATACGCCGCTACCCCCTCATTTTGCATTAGGTGATGGCATAAGTCACGGAGGCATATCTTAGCATAAAAAATACTGAACAGAATAAATTTTCATATAAATACGAAATTTGATCACAATTTTTTAAATAATTGTAATTTTGTGTAGTAATATTGTTTAAAATTTTTGTTCAGGCAAGCTGTTATTTTCTAAGACTATATATTTAAAGAGTATTCTTAAAAAATAGTCGTAGTAGTAGAGCGTGTGGATAGAGGGATAAGTCCGCAAACGAAGTCATTGCAAGCAAATGCGGATGTGTTTCTTGTGGAATTGGTGTGGAGAGCTTGTGGAACGCGTGTGGATAATCTGAGCGCTAGAAAGAGGTGGTAAAGTTATCCACAGTATAATCCACAGGTGATACACATGAAAGTCACATGGAAGGACACAAATTTATCCACAGACGAAATTTTCGCTAAAGAATGAGAAAATTTACGAATAAAATAAACCTTTGAGCGGATGTTGTTTAAATTTTTGACATTTCCACAGATAAGCGTAGATATCCACAGAAGAACCCACAAGGTTTTCCACAAGGGGTGTGGATAACTTTGCATCGTGATTTTTAGCCAAATTTTTAGAGATTTTAAAAATTTTTGAAGCCAAAAGAGATCTTAGCGGGAAGATAATTCATTAAATCACAGAATTTACGAATTCATCGAATCTGATCGATTTGGGGGGAGGGGAGCTTTGAAAATCAAAAAATGGAATGCTAAAAAAAATACAAATCTGAATATTCTGCCTAGATGATTTGTAATTTAAGAATTTTGTTTTAGTAATTACAATTTATAGCGTCAAAATATTCGAACTTTGTCGTTGATTCAGAATTTTAAAAATTATTTTGAAGAAAATTTTCGAATCACTGAAAAGCCGCGTCGTTATTGAAAATAACAGAATAATCGATGTTTTTATATAGCGTTAGAATTTGAAAAGGGTTGACCCGATTGGGCGGTAAATTTATTTTACAGCCATCAGATCGGATGATGTAGCCGCTGGCGGTCTGTGTAGAGTTCAGGATGAGCTCAGGCGGCACAGGTTTCTGCAGGGTGAAAGCCAAGGAATAACGAGCAAAAGCGGTCCGCTTTGAGGACGCCGCTTTTTGGTAGGCGTTCTCTCAGCGGTTTTTTTGTCTCATAAAGCAAGTAAAGTTAGGGTTTATGAACGCTGAACTTTGGGATCAGTTTCGCAATCGTCTCAGTCTACAGATTCATCCCAGTTTTGAGTCTTACCTCGAGCATTTGGTTTGTCACCAGATGACAGAGACCCATTGGGATCTTACCCTTCCTGATGCAGCAACGTGCAGCAGGGTCGAAACGATGTTGGCTGACAAAATACGTGAAATTGCCACAGAAGTGGCGGGTCACGCGGTCACCGTATCTTTCAGCTACGAAGGTTGTCCGGATATCGAGTCACGGCAGCCTGCACTTAAAAATCTTCCTTTTGAGGGAAGAGAGGATTTTCGCACTGTTTCGGAATTAGGAGAGCAGACAGCAGCTTTTGTGTCGACAGGGACATGGAAGCGTCCAGCTCAGATCATCGAAGCAGAGCAGAGCAATCTTAATCCGAATTTTACCTTTGATACGTTTGTTTACGGCAAATCGAATGATTTAGCTTACAGTGCGGCTCAAGCCGTCGCTGAAGCTCCGGGCATCAAGTATCCGCTCCTCTATTTGTATGGTGGTGTGGGACTTGGCAAAACGCACCTTATGCAAGCGATTGGCAACCAACTTCAGCGTAAAAATCTTCGTGTGCGTTACATTACGACTGAAGATTTTTGTAACGAACTTGTTGCCGCCATTCGCGACAAAGGTACCGTAGCTTTTCGTGAGCGTATGCGTAAAAATTGTGACGTTCTTTTGTTGGACGATATCCAATTTTTGGCTGGTCGTGAGCAGACAATGGAAGAGTTCTTCCATACGTTTAATGCACTTCAAAGTGCACACAAACAAGTTGTTATGACGAGTGATAAATGTCCGGAAGAGATTAAAGGTCTCGACGAACGTCTTCGCTCTCGTTTTGGTGGCGATCTTATTGCCGATATTCAGCTTCCAGACTTCGAAACGCGCATGGCAATTCTTAACAAAAAAGCCAGCCGTGAAGGCGTTTATCTCCCGCGAGAAGTTTGTGAATACATCGCCAGCAAAGTTACGTCTAACATTCGTGAACTTGAAGGTTATCTCAAACGTATCATTGCTGTTTCAGAATGCCGAAACGAACGCATTTCTCGCCAAATGGCTGTTCAACTTATTGAACCGCTCATTCGAACGCAGCATGTTCAAATTAATATTGACGCCATCATCGAACGCGTTTGTAAATACTACGGCGTTTCTCGTGAAGACGTGATGGGAAAATCCCGCAAGGCTCAGTTCTGTCGTCCGCGTCAGATTATCCAATTTATTGCCTACGAACACACAGGACTTTCTTATCCTGAAATTGCTAAAATCTTTGATCGCGATCATACTTCCGTTATGAACTCTTGTGACAGAATAAAAAAAGAACGCGCATCAAATTCGGCTTTCGATTATGAAGTTAAAAAACTTGAAGAGGATTTACTTCGCTAATCGAAGATGATTCAAACCATAGAGGCTCCGACATATTTGTTCGGAGCCTTTTTTTTTCGCGGCTGCTATTTCTTCGAAATACGCAGCGCGCAAGTCGCCTAGCGCGGCTTAAGCCGCGTTACGGCGACTTTATCTTAGTGGCCGTTGTGAATATTGTTATTAAGAATTCAACGTTTTGAAATTTTGGACGTCATGCAGTTCTTTTATAGCGTAAACAGCTCAAGGATTGCTGTCGCTATTGGATGACTTCAACTAAGAAATAACGTTTGAAGTTGATGGGATCGCGTAACGCGAAGAGGGGGTAGCGGCGTATTGGCGAAGCCGATAGCCGCTCAGGGGGAGACTTCCCCCGCCATCATTCAACGGGCACACAAAACTTGTGGGATCAAATATAGATCTCGCGATTATGTTTTGAGTCTGCGGGACCGATGAGCCCGTCTTTTTCCATCTGATCGATGATTTTGCCTGCTTTGGGGAAGCCTATGCCCAATTCGCGTTGGAGTGAGCTGGTACTAGCTTTACCGGTGCGTCGAATGACTTCAATCGCGCGTTGGTAGACGGGGTCGTCTTGAATGCTTCGTCCGTTGGCGGGATTGTCGCAGCGGCTTTCAGAGGGTTCGTCGCATCCACCTTTGGGGGCTGTGATCGAGTCGTCGTACTCGGGCGAGCCTTGGGTGCAGAGATATTTGACAATTTTGAGCACTTCATCATCCGAAACGAAGCAACCGTGAACGCGGGTTTCGAGGCCGGTCGAAGGATCTTGGAAGATGCTGTCGCCGCGTCCTAACAGAGCTTCAGCGCCTTTGTGTCCGAGAATGGTGCCCGAGTCTACAACGCCTTGAACTTTAAAGGCTAAACGTGCGGGGAAGTTGGCTTTAATGACACCGGTGATGACGTTTGTCGACGGGCGCTGAGTTGCGAGGATCATATTGATACCAGCAGCGCGGGCTTTTTGGGCAAGACGAGCAACTTGTGTTTCGATTTCTTTTCGGGCGACCATCATGAGGTCAGCAAATTCGTCGATGACGATGACGAGGTAGCTCAGACGTTTGTGTTTAGGCGTGCCGTCGTCGTTCATTTCGTGGATATTGCTCAAAACAGAAGGATCAAGCTCGTTTGGGGCTTCTTCTGCTTTTTTGAGTGTTTCGTTATAGTTTTCGATGTTGCGCACGCCGATATCTTGAAGCAGTCTGTAACGACGTTCCATTTCGTCACAAGCCCAGTCGAGTGCGGCACTTGTTTCTTTAGCTGTCGTGATCGGTGGCGTGAGCAGATGCGGAATGCCTGCGTAAATACTTAATTCGAGACATTTTGGATCTACTAGAATTAATTTTACGTCATCTGGTGTTGCGTTGTACAAAATGCTACAAAGCATCGTATTGATACCGACCGATTTACCGCTACCGGTGGTACCAGCAACGAGAATATGAGGCATTTTGGCTAGATTGGTTATAAACGGGGTGCCTTCGGTATCTTGTCCGAGTGCCATGGTGAGGACACTTTTGTTGTGCACGAAAGCTTCACTGGCCAAAACTTCTTTAAGATAGATGGTATTGCGATGCTCGTTTGGGATCTCGATGCCGACGACACCTTTTCCGGGGATCGGTGCTAGAATGCGTACCGAAACGATTTCGAGTGCCATCATGAGATCGTGTGCCAAATCTGAGAAGCGGGCGACTTTAATGCCTGGAGCCGGTTTAAACTCGAAGCGCGTGACGACAGGTCCTGGGCAGATATGGGTGATCTGGCCGCTTAGTTTAAATTCTGCAAATTTGTCTTCGATGCGTTTCGCGATGACTTCGAGTTCTTCTTGGGAGTAGCCTTTTTGGGTTGTAGCGTTGTAGTTGAGGAGCGACAAAGATGGTTTTTTGTATTGCTCGTATTTATTTTCGCTAGACTGTCGTTCGCGTTCTGCTTCATTGATGTCGTCTTCGGAGCAGCGTTTACGTGTTTCAGCAACAACGAAGCCGGCCGTATGTGCATTTTGAGGAAGGATGGGATGATTTTCGATCATCGGCACCTTAAAAGGCTTTTCAGACTGTTTTGTAGAAGTGGCTCCATTTGTTTGCACGAGATTTTTCATTAAACGTGCGAGTGCATCTGAGTCTTCTTCGTTAATACATCCTGTTTTGAGAGAATCTTCATTATCTATCTTGTTGTTGCTTATTTTCTGCATTTCGTCGGAGTAATCCTGCAGATCTTTAAGCATATCGCTGTCATCATCGTCGTCCCAAATTGGAGCGTTTAAAGGCTGTTTGACAGCGGGCGCCATGCGTGTAGCATGATTAGAGGCTTTCTTTTGCGAAGCGTATTCACCGGTTTTGGCTTCGTGGACGTTAGGTTGGTTTTCTGCAGCCGAGAACTTGGCTGTGTTTGATTCACGCGTTGATTTTTCGGACGAAGGCGAACCGATATCGTTGAGCGAAACTGCACGTGTTGGATGGTCGTGGAGGATCGCGTCGTCGATTGAAAAAGATTTGGTAGGCTCGTTATTTTCGTTAGCCGGAGCAGCCGTGCGCGTGTGTTGCATGATGTCGCGCGCTGCAGCTCGGGGAGAATTTTGGGACGGTTTAAAATCGCTCAGAATGTTTTGCAGCGCTGCTGTTGTGGGTTGTGGCGCCGTTTGGAAGAAAGCTTTGATTTCTTCGTCTGTAGGAACGGATTTAGGCTTGGAGTTATTGACCAGGGCAGCCAGTTCACCGGCAGCAACGCACCCCGTTTTTTGTTCAGCAGATTTAGGTTCTGCTGTTGCGAAAGATGTTGGGTGTTCAATGTTATTGTGGTCAGGGGTCTTTTCGGCAGTCAGCTGACTGAGCTTGTCCAGTGACATCGATTCGTCGCACTGAGCCAGGATGTCATGGGTGATATTTTGTGATTTGTGGAAGGGGGGATCTGCAGATGGAAGTTTAGCGAGTGTCTCCATGGCTGCTTCTGGGGCAAAACTTTTGTTTTCTCCGACGGATATGGCAGCTTTTTCGGCAGAAACAGCTTTTTTGTTAATCGTTCTCGGTTTCCAGTTTCCGAGCAAGCTGGGTGCGGTATCGGTTTGTTCGGTTTGTTCAATGGGTAGAGGCTGAATGCCGGCTTCCTGTTGAGCAAGCTGTTCGGGCGTCATAATGTCATCGAAACTGAATTTGCTTTCGACAGCGGGCACAGAGGCATCGCGTCTGGCTGAGCGCAGTTTAGCTTTGCTAGGGATAACTTTAGCTAAAATAGCGGCGATCCCATCTTCACTCTTTGGTTCTTCTTCAGGCTCATCGTCAGGTTCTATTTCGTCGTTGATATCCTCGTCATCGTCGAGTTTATCAACGATATCGTGCGGTAATTCGTTTGAAGGTTGTTCAACTTCTTGAATCGGAATGGGTGGGGCAACGGGGGCAGTTGTTGGGGCAACGACGGCGTTGGTCTCTGTCGTTTCAACCATTTCTTGGATCGCAGGTGTCCCCAATAATTCGTCTGTAGATTCCTCCGAAAGCGGATCATCGAGCGGATCAGGTACGTTTTCGGGCATGGGTTCGGCTCCGGATTCATTTTTGAGCAGTCGATTTTTGTATACTTCGATTGGAGCCGCGAGCAATTTGCCAATGCCTCTGAAGATTGCCCGGATACATTTAAAGATGCCCAAAAAGAAGGATTTTAGACTCGTATCAGTGACGAGCAAAAGACCGAACAAGCACAAAACAGCCCCGGAGATTTGAAGAACGGGCAGAGAAATCTGCTGTAGGGCGAATTGGGCGATATACGTGCCGAGAGCACCGCCAGGAGCGTGGTTGAGAATCTGGACACCGTCCATCAAGACAGTCAAGAGGGGGGTACTGGCGATGAGAAGGATTGTTAGGCCGACGAGTTCGGATGGTTTGACATCGAGCGGTTTGGCGCAAAAAGTTGTTAAGCCCTTAAACAGACAAATTGCGGGGAAGAAGAAACTTGCAGTTCCAAACAATGTTAGCAAAATGTTTGAAATCAGAGCTCCTACATATCCAAACAAGTTCATTTTTTGCTCTGTCTCGGGGAGAAGGTCTGCAGCCGAGAATGTGAAGAGCATCAAAAACAGTACAGCCCCTAAAATGATTAAGATTGCGGCAATGCCATAACCATTGGATTTTGATTTGGGGCGGACTGAAGATGGGATTGAAGACGCGCGTTCTATTGCTTTGTTGCTGCGCGTGTTTGTGCGTTTGGATTTTGCCGCCGCTGCTGGTGCAGATTTTGAGGATGATTTGCGGCTAGTTTGGGTTTTTGCGCCTGAGTTTCGTTCTGTTTTTTTCGGCGTTTTAGCCTTTGTTTTGGCAGCATTTTTTGTGCTGCTTTTCTTTTTCGTATCTTCCTGCATCCGTGCGTTACCCTATTGAAGCGCAAGCCTACGCTTCGCGTCAGCATTAACTGGCTTAATGTAGCACGACGTGTTCGAATGGCGAATTTTAGGTATTTGGGGGGCAAAAACGAAAAATGGCGCTAAAAAGCGCCATAGAAGTTTATTATTAGTTTGAGCAGATTAGTTTTTCTTATTCATCATGCTCAAGAGATTTTGAAGTTCACCAATGGGCATCACGACGGAACCTTCGGGATCGCGTTGTGGGGTTGCAGCGATTTCTCGATCAGAGATCAGTTCATCGACGGAAATGCTGAGGACTTCGCAAACCTTGGTGATTTCAGCTGAAGTAAGAGGGCGTTGTCCAGCTTCGATTTTTATGCAGTCAACGATTGCCATTCCCGTTTTTTGCGAGAAATCGTCGAGCGTAATGGATTGATGTTCACGATAATATCTAATGTTTTGGGCGATGCTCATAGTAGAAAAACCTCCGGATAGATTCCGACACACCAAAGTTAAGCACACGAACTATGAAGGAAACTTGAAAAAGGTGCAAGTTTTTATCGGTGTTTTTCTTAATTTTGGCTCGCTATCGCAAGCGCGATACGCGAGCCAGCGTGGGCTTTGTGCGCCGTTGGCGCATCAATACGCCCACGCCCGATTGTTTTTTAGGGCGACCAATATATGAAAGTAAAAAAGTGCAGATTATCGCCCGCACCGCTGCTGTCCCACGAAGTTTTCATAGAATACTCTGATAACTCTACAGTAGCTTTGTTTTATCGATATATAGTCGTTTCTAAGCATGAAAAAGACTTAAGATTACTGTTAAATCGCCTGCGTCGCGAAGCCGAAGGCAAGCAGCGGGCGCGCATGTTGAAGACGAAGTCAAATTCGCGCCCGCCGATGAGCGAATTAAATCCATCCCATTTACCTGCATACACCATTGGTCTGCCGCGCGTGCAGCATGTCTGAACGAAGTGAGTTCTGCACGCGCGGGGATTCCAAAGGGGCGTCCGCGATACGACGCCCCTTTGGGCCGTCCACAGGACAGAATGAGAATAAGAAAAGTATAAAATTCTGTAACGAGCGCATTTCGTTACAGTTAATGAGAATATGTTGTGAGACAGCAGTGAATGTTTTTCTAATATGCTCTTTTAAGAGTAGCGATATGTGCCAATAAGTGATGCTGCCCTGCATCAGGTAGACAGCATTGATTTGTCGTCTGTATTGCTTGTTGCAACAGGAAAATTTAGAAGAATAACGGCATTGAGTGCATTGCGTTGCGCAGGGACTAAGATTCTCGAGATTCAGGTTTTAAAGTGTGCTGGCGTAGGGTAGAGAATATGGCTGTGGTAGATGCCCTGGCTGGCATGCGCCGTGTTTGTTTTTTAATTTGGACATGAATATCATCTATGGATCTTGAATATCTCCTTTTTCTGCAGCGTTTGCGTGAAATCTCAAACGGTTTTTGGGATGCTTTTTTCGAAAATTATTCACTGTTTGTGATTCAAAAATGGTTCTTATTTGCTGTGGCTGGGGTTTATTGGTGCTGCAGTAAAAAACTCGGTGAGTATATGTTTTTTAACATGGCGGGTAGCCATGTCGTAACGGTTTTACTCAAAAACACTTTTTGCGTTTATCGCCCATGGATGCGTGATTCCGCTATTGTACCTGTGGGGGATGCTATTAAAACAGCTCATGGTTATTCGTTTCCTAGTGGACATTCATCCATCGCAACAGCAACTTTTGGATCGCCGGCTGTTTGGTTTAGAAAACATAAATGGTTTGTTGTGATCATGAGCGTGCTGATAGGACTCGTTATGTTTTCTCGCAATTATCTTGGGGTACATACACCGCAAGATGTAATTGTAGGATGTGCTGCAACAGGTCTTTGCCTTTATGCGAATTGGAAGCTTTTAAATTGGGCTAATGGGGCATGCAACCGTGATCTAGTTTTGCTTGGAATTGGTACTGTGTTGACAGTCGCCGCGATGCTGTTTTTGGCGTTTAAGTCTTATCCCACTGATCTTGGTTCTGATGGTCGCTTGTTGGTCGATCCTGTAAAGGGGGTAATGTCAAGTTTTGGCACTTGCGGAATGTTTTGGGGATTGCTTGTCGGCTGGGTTGCAGAACGACATATCGTACGTTTTTCTACGAATGTGCATTGGATCGAAAAAATTGCGCGTTTTGTCGGAGGTGGCGCAATACTTTATCTCGTAAGTGCGTGCCTCAAAGAGCCTTTGATTGTGTTGTTGGGAGATTATTTCGGAAGATTTGTTTATCAGTTTGCCGTAATCTTTTCCGGTGTCTTTTTGTGGCCGCTCGTTTTTGAGTTAGTTCGCAAAATAGTTTTGCATAACGGCTCTAAAAATGCCTTGCCTCAAGAAGATAAAGCTTTTTTAGCGAGTGATTTAAAAGCAGATGTGAATCATAAGATGGATGAACAATCGACGTTATCCACAATAGCGAATAAGTAAAAATATTGTAATTCCTAACGATTAAGCGGGGATGCGTTTATCGAGATGGGTAAATGCTTCGTTGTTCTCCCCATAACATCCACACTTTTTTCCACAGAAAGTATTGAGTTTTCCACAGAGTTATCCACAGGAGCCAAGATGTATCCACAGAGTGAGTCAAGACAATTATTGATGAAATTGTTAAAAGACAGAATTTTGATTCTCGACGGTGGAATGGGAACGATCATCCAGACGCATCAGTTAAGTGAAGCTGATTATCGCGGTGAGCGATATGTGGACATTCATGCTTCACTCAAAGGGAATCATGACGTTTTGTGTTTGACGCGTCCCGATGTCATAGTCTCAGTGCATCAAGCCTATTTGGATGCAGGGGCTGATATTATCGAAACGTGTACGTTTAGTGCAAATGCAGTTTCTCAGGCTGAGTATGGGCTTCAAAATGATGTGACGGAAATCAATTTGGCTGCTGTTCGTGCTGCAAAACAAGCGGTTGAACGTTGCTGTGTTTCGAGACCAGTCTTTATTGCGGGAAGCGTTGGACCAACGCGCGTAAGCCTTTCGATGCAGTCTGATGACAAGACTCGTGTTTCGTTTGACCAGCTGTGTTCTGCATATGCAGAGCAGATTGAAGCACTTGTTATAGGCGGTGTTGATTTTATCTTAGTAGAGACGATTTTTGACGTCTTGAATGCCAAAGCAGCGAACGTTGCAGCTCTTCGTGTTCAGCAAAAATTAGCACGAGATGTGCCGGTGGCTTTTTCGGTTACGCTTGCTGATAGTCAAGGGAGACTCTTATCCGGTCAGACGCTTGAGGCATTTTGGGCGACAATTGAGCCGCTTGATCCTCTGTCCGTGACGTTAAATTGTGGCTTTGGCGTGACTGAATTGATGAAGTTTCTGCCATCTCTAAGTGCAATGGCTTCTGTTCCCATTGGCTGCTATCCTAACGCTGGTCTTCCTGATGAAGAGGGGACTTACCATGATACAGGATGTTTCATGGCCGAAAAACTGGTTGAATGTGCACAAAACCAGTGGCTCAATCTAGTGGGTGGGTGCTGTGGTACAACACCTGATCACATCAGACATCTTGCTGAACGGCTCAAAACGCTTGCTCCGCGTCCGTTTGCAGACGTTCGTTCTAAGGGGACCCAGTTTGCGGGACTTGAGGTTTGCAAGCAATCAGATCAAAAACGGATCGTGATTGCAGAACGCGCAAATGTGACAGGGTCAAAAAAGTTTAAGCGTCTGATCGAAACGGGAGCTTGGGAAGAGGCGCTTGATGTCGCGCGAGATCAAATGCGAGCAGGCGCCGATATGATTGATATTTGTATGGATGCGCCAATGTTGGATGCTGTCTCTGCAATGACTGTTTTTTTGCGAAAAATTGCTGCAGAACCCGAAATTGCTCGTTATCCACTCGTAATCGATTCTAGCAATTTCGAGGTAATTGCTTCGGCGCTTAAAGAAGTTGCAGGCCGATGCCTCGTCAATTCAATCAGCTTAAAAGGCGGCGTGCAGGAGTTTGTTAAACATGCTCAGTGCATTCATGATTTCGGAGCTGCTGTTGTTGTGATGGCTTTTGACGAACAGGGCCAAGCTTCTACAACGCAGGATCGCATTCGTATTTTGTCAAGAGCTGTCGATATCCTTACGCAGCAAGTTGGTTTTGAACTCAAAGATATTGTTGTCGATCCCAATATTTTGGCTATTGGAACTGGTTTGCCCGAACACGACATTCAGGCTGTGAGTTTTATTGAATCTTGCCGAGAACTCAAAAAACGTTATCCAGGCCTGCAGACGAGTGGTGGTTTGAGTAACCTCTCTTTTTCGTTTAGAGGTCGCGACGATATACGCGAAGCAATCCACGCTGCCTTTTTGAAGGCTGCAGGCTCTGCTCTCACGATGGTGATTGCTAATCCTGTCCTTACGCGCGCGCCTGAAGAGATTGATCCCGAATTGTTTAATCTTGCTCAGGCTCTTGTGGAGGCAAAGCCGGGTGCCCTTGAGGCACTGTTGGGGTGGGCTGACCAGCATGCGCCTGCTGCTAAACAAATAGCACCGTTGGATGCGCTTGATTCGATGGCACCGCAACAACGCCTCACCTATGCCATGACGCGTGGGGTCACACGTTATCTTCAGCGCGATATACTCGCTCTAACCGAAACACTTTCGCCGCTTCAAATCATAGAAGGCCCTCTTATGGATGCTATGAATGTCGTGGGCGAAAAGTTTGGGAGAGGCGAAATGTTTCTGCCGCAGATTGTAAAAGCTGCTAAAGTGATGAAACAAGCTATTGGCTATCTTGATCTTTCTGCACAAACAGCATCAGAACTTCAGCCAAAACGCGTCCTTATGGCGACGGTTTGGGGCGATGTTCATGATATTGGGAAAAATATCGTGGATATCGTACTTACATGCAACGGCTTTGAAGTTATCGATTTGGGCGTCATGGTTCCTACCGAAAAGATCGTTTCTGAAGCGATTCGTCTAAATGTCGATGCGATCGGCTTGAGCGGACTTATTTCTCCGTCCCTTAAAGTCATGCAGGAGGTCGCTCAGGCGCTCAAAAAGGCTGGCGTTCGCGTTCCTTTGTTCGTCGGTGGGGCTGCGACAAGCGATGCTTTTGCTGCTATCAAGCTCGCGCCTGCCTATGCGCCTGGCATTGTGACGCACATTACAGATGCTTCCCGCGTTCCAGGCGTGCTTGCGCCATGGTTGAATCCGGATTCAAAACAGTCGTCGATCGATGCTATTCAATCGCACCATGCTGAGATCGTTCAGGCTTCCGGCGCTGATTTCAAACTCCTTTCGATCGATGCAGCACGCGAGCTTCGCCCCGTACACACGTATCCCCAAAATGTGGCGCTTGAATCTGCTACGCGCCAAAAGCAAAAATTCACTTGGTCTGCGCTTGAACTCGAATCCAAAATGGTGTGGACTCCGATTTGTAAGGCTTTGCGCGTGAGGGATGTGACAGATCCAGAAGCGATTCAGGCACTGGATCGTAAGATTAAGATGGATGTGCACGCGGTGTTTGAAGCAGCAGCACTCCATCATTGCCTCGAAACACATGCCTATTTTCAGCTTGTATTAGCTCTGGCGCATGATGAAACGATCACCGTTTTCCCAGAATCGGATGTGCCATTCGAATTCACAGTACCGCGAGTGCTAAAAGCAGATAAACCCCATCATGCGCTTTCAGACTATTTACCACCCCAACGTCGATATCCGATCGGCCTGTTTGCGCTTACGTCTTCATTGCCAGATGCTCTTGTTCCGGCACTAGCACGATATACTAACCTCGACCCTGATTATACAAAGCTCATCTCCGAACTAGCGATGACATCCCTTGTTTCAGCAGCGAATGATGTTATGCATGAAAACCTGAGTACGCATTTTGGTAATCTCATCCGTCCTGCGGTGGGTTATCCCATGATTCCGGATCATAATATAAAACGTCCTCTGCTTTCCGCTCTTCATGCTGAAAACATCGGCATTTCACTTACGCCTAACGCAATGATGCTTCCGAGTGCTTCGATTTGTGGATTTACAATATTTCATCAAGATGCTGTTTATTATGATCCGAGTTGATTGTAATATTTTATGTTTGCGCTGGCTATTGCCGCTTTTCGCGTCAATACGCCAGACGCGCGTCGGCTATTGACATACGCCGACGCATGCTTGAGAATTATTTAATGTATGCAGTTCGTAAATTATATAATTATGAAATATATTTGAATAAAGTTATGCGTTCTAAAGCAATTTACTTGTTTTTTTAGCTTTTTTGATCATAAACCATCATAAAATTGTCCTGCTATATCGATAAGATCAAAAATAAGTTGCAACTTAGTGAATAATGTTGCAGACTTACTCCAATTGATTGATCATTTGTTGCAAGCAACCTTGTTGATGCAAACAAAAAAAGATTGGTTTTGGAGATCTGAGTTATGAAGCGAGGATTTAACATTCTTATATCAGCAGCTATCTTTTTGGGATGCTTGCACGCTATTTTCTGGGGATGTTCCCCGGCGAATTCTGCATCAACCGAAAAGACGCATAATGATGCTGAGGATTTGAATGAAAATGCTATGCTTCACAATCATTCGGCGGTTATGAGAGGCTCAGATAAATTTGGTTTCAAAGCGCAATCTGAATCAGCTGTCAAAGTTCAAGAGGAGTCTAAAACGATCTCTGTGGCAGGAGAGTTTTCTAAACCACAGACTGCACCAGAAGTCGACCTTACGCAGCACGAAGGTGACATCATCTATGAAGTCAAACCGAATGGAGCAAAATTCCTATTAAGAACTATGTTACGTGCTTTCGATGATGCCTGCGTCGTTGCATTTCGTATCGATGATGATTCTAAAGATGAATATTTCAATGTGCGAACAGGATCTTTAGAAAAATCAAAAGTGATCATAAAAGATATCGATACGACGGATATAATGACATTCTTATTTCTACACCGTATTCTCGTGACGGGCTCGTCTATTTTCAGGCATATGTCTGGCAAGATGATGATTTCATAAAAGTTAAGAATTTTGCGGAAGCTGGCTGTAATCCTAAATTCGATGACGTTAACAAAACAGTCCAACTTTTTGAATATAAATGCCATAACCTAAACGATGTTGCTTGCAAAAAATCTTATACATTTAAAATTGAAGATGCAACGCTCAAAAAGATTCCTGATGTTTCTAAATGATGCATTGTTGGTTTTAAAATTATAAAATAGGATTTCATTTTATACGACATAATTTTATATTGGTGCACTGCTGTCCCACGAAATTTTCCTAGAATACTCTGATAACTCTACAGTAGCTTTGTTTTATCGATATATAGTCGTTTCTAAGCATGAAAAAGACTTAAGATTACTGTTAAATCGCCTGCGTCGCGAAGCCGAAGGCAAGCAG
Organism: Myxococcota bacterium; assembly: GCA_045599585.1. Taxonomy (GTDB): domain Bacteria; phylum Myxococcota_A; class Bradymonadia; order UBA4248; family UBA4248; genus RGIG464. The sequence goes on along the minus strand of JAZRWH010000146.1, from coordinate 54 downwards.
CGGGCGCACCAGACGAACGGGCGCGCATTTTCGTTACAGTTAATGAGAATATGT
>JAZRWH010000145.1:0-28143 GCA_045599585.1 Myxococcota bacterium | reverse complement strand
TCTCTGACAGCTATATCAAACGTGTCTGTAATGAAATTAATCAGAGACCTCGAAAAGTACTTGGTTGGAAGACACCGGAAATGGTTTACTCAAATATGCATTTGGATTGACAATTTTCCGTCTCCCCCTGAGCGTCTATTTGAATGAAGCGTCACAGTTCCCTGTTCCGCCTCATTCAAATACGCCGCTACCCCCTCTCGCCTGCGGCGTGCTCATACACTGTCTCTGCGTTGTACGCTGCATTATCGCTTCGTTGAGTGATGGGGGATTCTCCGTAGATAATACTTAAAGATAAATTGTGCTGTTTGAGGAATTTATTGAGACCCGTTTGCGTAAGATGTAATGGGCTGTGATAAATAGCTCAAACAGAAAAATGTTATATATAAGGTTTGAACGCGTTTGGTTATCGATCGGATACCAGTTCAATCGCGTGAAATAAATTAGGACAAACTTAGATTCTGTTAACAAATCGTGATTTGATGCGCTTTTCATTTAGAAAAACAGCAAATCAACTTTTCTAACTCGACGAATGGTATTTAGGCGCTCCGCAATACGCGCTCTTGCCGTTTTATGCGTTATGCTTAACGCTGCCATGAGGAAATAAATCATGAAAGTCATTAATCTTGGTATTGGTTACGTAGGTCTTAACACTGCTGCTGCTCTCGCCTGGATCGGACATGAAGTTTGCGGTATCGATATCGATCCCGCTAAAATTGAAAGCCTCAAAAAAGGCATTGCTCCGATTCGCGAAAATGGACTCGATGACCTTCTCAAAGCGTGTCGCACACTTCACTTCACAACTTCCATGGCTGGGGTGATCAACGACGCCGACGTCATCTTTATTGCGGTCGGAACGCCCTCACTTCCCAATGGTCACGCGAATCTTGCATACGTCAATAGCGCCGCTAAAAATATCGCTCAGACAATCATGCCGACACACGATGTTACGATCGTCGTCAAATCTACCGTGCCCATCGGGATCAATGCCGCGATCGAACGTCGTATTCGTGCCGCTGTCACCGCTCGCGGCGGTGATGCTTCCAAACTTCATTTCGCTTCGAATCCAGAATTTTTGCGTGAAGGATGCGCTCTGAGCGATACGTTCTATCCCGATAGAATTGTTGTCGGTACTGAAGATGATATCGCTTTCAAAATGCTCTCGGATCTTTATGCGCCGCTTATCAATAAATCCTTTACGATTCCGCCTTCGGTTCCCGCCCCCGCAAATCGTCCCGATTCAAAATTGCTTCGTACCAATCAGACTTCTGCCGAAATGATCAAGTATGCTTCAAACGTCTTTTTGGCGCTTAAAATTAGCTACATTAACGAGATCAGTGGGCTTTGCGAAAAACTCGGGGCTAATACCGCTGATGTAGCCGCTGGTATGGGTATGGATAGACGCATTTCGCCTTACTTCCTTAATAGTGGACTCGGATGGGGTGGTTCGTGCTTCCCTAAAGACACAAAAGCTATTTTGCAAATGGCGGCTGACTACGGCTACGATATGCCCGTCGTGCAAGCGGCTTGGGACGTCAACGAAAATCAAAAAACACGCGTCATCCGCCAGATTCAAGAAGCGCTTAAAGTTACAAACGGCGTCAAAATTGCCTTCTTTGGACTTACTTTTAAACCGAATACTGACGATGTTCGCAATTCACCTGCCGTCGATCTCGCTAAAAAATTGATTGATCTCGGGGCCGATGTCGTTTTCCATGACCCCGTTGGCCTCCCCAATGCTCGCTCCGTTTACGCTGATGAGGCGTTTACATTTGCTGATTCTGCACTCGACGCTGTCCGCGATGCTGATGCCCTTATCATTGCTACCGAATGGAAACAATATACTGAAATCGATTACGCTGAAGTTAAAAAACTTATGCGTCAGCCTAATCTCTTCGATACGCGCAATATCCTCAATGGCGCGAGAATTAAAGCGCTCGGTTTTAACTATCGCGGTTGCTGATCTGTGATCTCTTTTCTCGATTTGGAGAACTGGTATGATGAAAAAACTTCTTATTCTCATCGCTCTCGGGTTTGTTTCACTTAATGCTGCCCCTGTTTGCGCTCAAACGGCCGCCGAAACCCAAACACAATCTCAAGACGTCAATGATCCTTCCAAGATGATGCCCGCTGATGCCGAAGCCGCGTTTAAAGCCATTCGCGAAGACCCAGACCCTGAAGCGCTCGTTCGCGATGCTCACTATTGGATCTCAAACGAAAATGCTCACTACGTCTGGTATCCCCATATTCAGAACATCGGCGGCGTCCTTTCAGGCGTAGGGACGGATCAAGTCTACTTGATCGCTGGTTGGAGCAATCCTTCGGTTATCGTTCCCCTCGACTTCGATCGCAAAATTCGCGATCTCCACTTCGCATATGGCGTCGCTTTTCTCTCCTCGAGCTCAACGACTGAATTTTTGAATTTCTGGAAAAAAGAAAACAAAGATAATGTCAAAGAACTCGCAAAACAGTACTTCCCCGATCGTGCAGATGATATCGTTGCGGCTTGGGAAAAAGCTCGTGGAAACGTTCAATCACGCTTTAGAGGCGTCGTCAAAAAATATAAAGATCTCGGAGTGCCGACTTTTATTACCGATGAAGCGCAGTTCAATCGCATTAAACAACTTTGGCAAAACCATCGCGTTTATCCGATCTGTGGCGATCTTACTGGTAATAAGGCTATGATCGATCTCGCTGCCGCTATGAATAAAACAGGGCTTAAACTCGGGGTCCTCTATCCCTCAAATGCTGAACACTATTTTGAATATGGCCCTGAATATCGACGAAATATGATCAATCTTCCTTTCGCTGACAATGGACTCGTGCTTCGTACGCGTCAAATGAAAGGTCTCGGACTCGCTGAACCCGAAGACTATCATTATAATATGCAGTCGGGCGAGAATTTTAAAGTTTGGTTGAGTACAACGCAAATCCCCAATCAACACATGCTCCTTAGACGTAAATCTAAAACAAAAACAACAGGTTTGTCCGTGCTCGATCGCGTTCCAGAACCGTCCAAAGAAGCACCTCAGATCGCTCCTATGCCTTAACCTGTTTGAACTCATGTTTGCCTAAGCATTTCGAAGGCGCTCCTTCTAAAGAGCGCCTTCGTTGTATTTGGCGATCGCTGCTTCGATGCTTTATACATCATGCCTTGGTTGCTCGAAGCAATACTGTTTGGTTAATTGTAATTTTAGGTTATGACTATGAATATCTTTGAACGTATTCGTCTGTTTTGGGAGCGCGGACGCGAAACATCATCTGCTCAAATCGATCAACGACCTCAGCCCTCTGTACGAAGTGCACAAAATTCAAATCCCGTTCCGAATCCAATGGCTGTTTCTACAAATTGCCAAAAGGTTACTTCGGGCTTTCGCCCTAATAAAACACTGCCAGACAAATGGCCGCAAAAGGTTCTATTTATATGTAGCGGAAATATTTGCCGTTCTGCTTACGCTCCCGTCGTCTTCGAAAGACTCATTGCACAAAAAAGTAAAACCTGTCGCATTTTTTCGGCTGGCACATTGCGTATCAGTGGTCGTGAAGCAGCTCCCAATATGATTCGTGCAGCAGCAGAGTTTGGCGACGATTTGACAAAACATCGCTCAACGCCTTTGTCTGCGCCGCTTCTCATGGCTTCTGATGCGATTTTTGTGATGAGCCCCGAACACGTCGCGGTGTGTAAAGAACTCTGCCCATCTTGTGCACCTAAAATTTGTGTGCTGGGACATTGGCTTGAACCAGCAGCCATAGAAGTTCCCGATCCTATGGGCGGATCGTACGACGCTTATCAACGCGCAGCGGCCCAAATCAATGAAGCTCTTACGCATTGGGTAAATGCTTGGGATGAATCAGGTCGCTGAACAGCGTTTTCGCTTTGAATTGACATGAAACTCAAAGCACACATTGTGACACTCAACGCAATGAGCCGCTTATCGACCTTTTGATGCAGCTTTCATACGCTCAATGCGCGCATGAGCGGCAGAAATACGATGATTCTCAGCACTCTGCGTGTGACGCCACTCCAATACGGCGCCTTCGTGCGCAGCTCCATCCGGCAACGCTTCGAGCGGGAAACGTACCGCACCAGCACTGGTTTCAATGATGGCTGTGTCTCCATCAATACGGTCGACGATAAGTTGTGCATTCGCAGGCGCCTGTTCTGTGCGCTTGTTCTGTGCATTCAAAACACTTGATTGAGCTGTTTCGCTCGAATTGAGAGCGTTCATCCCAAATTCAGTGTAGACCGCTGCAAGAATATCCTGCGCCTGAACTGCATTTGTAGCGGCTGTAAAGAAAAAACCAAAACCAACGAAATACATCATACGACGGCAAAAATTACGCATCACAATACCTCTCTGCTGTAGATGGGCGCTCCCAAATGGAACTCTGAAGTGATGCGGTTGGAATCACCCTGACGCCTTACCCTGCATCCTTCACTACAGTAGTGCCATCCAAAATCGTTTCGTGACGTTTTTTTTGTCTTTTTTTTAGTTTTTTTTTGCTAGTCAGGTTCGATCGTATCACGCAAACAAAAAAACCGGCCAAAGGCCGGTTTGAGATAGGTTTGATTGCGCTGAACTACTGCATCATGCAGGCTTCTTTTTGAGATGAACAAGACGCACATGCGGTGACTTCCCAAACGTCGTCGTAGGTGCAGTAACCGAGAACTGAATTGTTGTTCATGCAGTAGAGCGTAGCTGCATCGTCACTTTGCGAATCGCAGGCTGGTTCGCCTGTACACGAGACCGTTTTGCCATCTTCGTTGGGAACACAAATACCACAAGGCGTTACAGCAACTTTGCCGGCAAAACATGTGACAGAGAATGGACCTAAGTCGCTTTTGCCGCACGTTTCGGTGTAATCCGTCCACGAACAATCGTCGCCAATCGTCCCCCCTTTGTGGAGTGCTCCTTCGACGTCAATATGTGAACAGGTAATGGCTCCATCCGCAGCGACATTGCAATCGTTGTTTCCACATGACCAAGTGTTGATTTGGCCTTTTTGGCAAACAAGCGCATTGGCTCCGCCGTTGATACAGGTTGGTACGTAGGTTTTGGGATTGCACTCTTTTTCTATGATTCCCGGCGCCTTCTCTTTGGGACAGTTTACAATGTTGTCTTCTCCTACGGAGCAAGGCTCCTTACACGTGAATACTGTCACCTTGCCTGCTTTGCAAACAATCGCATGCTCGCCGTTTTCGGTGCAGTATCCCGTTCCATCAGGAAGATTTTCGTCGCCTGCTGAGCAATCGTCCGTCGAACCAAAATTGTCTTCAACGCAGCTTCCGCCAACGCATACTTTGTCGCCTTCGCATTCTCGCAAGACATAGGCTCCATTCTCACAGGCCATGTAGCTGGAACTGAGCGCTTCTCCCTCGAGCTTGTAGTCTTCGTACGAAACCATGCAGAGGTTGTGGGTGCACGGTTCGTTCTCTAGATCCCCAGGCGTCGGCTTTTCAGGTTCCGGACCCGGGGTTGCACCTGGTTTGTCATCGAATATGTTGTTCTCCTGCCCAGGTAATTGAGGTTTGTGGTTGCTATTGCTTTTGTTCTTGTCGTTGTCGTCGTCGCAGCCTGCAAACAGCGCTGCCGAAATTGCAAGAAGAATACTCAGTTTTTTGATCATCGTTACATACTCCTCGTTGAATGCATCCCAATAATGCGGCGCGCTCATAGCACTCAAAATCAAAAAATTATAGGGTTAGACGCACGTATGTGCGTTTTTTTGTATTGGATTGTCCTTCGCTATGGCTTCGCCATACGCTTCGGACGGGCTGCTATTTGATCGCTTTCGCTCGATCAAATACGCAGCCCCCTCCGCTTGGTGTGCCTTGCGGCGACGTTCAACATCAATCTAATGCGTCAAATTTGTAATTTCATAAATACAGAGTTAATTTTTATAAATTATTATTGTATAACAGTTGAATAAAATATAAGAGACGTTATTTATAAATACATCTGGTTTAAGCTTGTCGATGAATTATCATTGATGTTTCCTCGACAAAAGAGCGCGATGCTTTCAAAAAACTCTCCGTAGAACGAAAATAGAAAGACACAATAATTCTACATCAACAATGATGTGATTTTGTTGCCATGCGTGAGCGTATGTTTTGTGGGACAGTAATGATTTGAGTTTAAGGCGTTAGACAGTTAGAATGCGGTTAGGGGGGAGGACTTTATATGATAGGAGTTTTTTGTGAAATCCCAGGCTCTATCTTTCGTGGCTTTGATCGTTTCTTTAGGCTTGTTGAATGGATGCAGTGAAGATTCTAGTGATAATGATAAAAATAATGAAAAGGATCCATTATGCACTAGCGGTGAAATACGGTGTTTAACGGCAGATGATGGGGGGACGGTAGAGTCTTGTATGAACGGGGCGTGGAATAAGATCGAGGTCGATTACAAGGCTTGCAGTGACGACGGCAAAAGCTGCCAATCATCTGACCCAGAAAAACATGAGTGCGATGACGCTCAAACCAAATGCGAAACTGTCGATGGAAAAGCTACCCTCTACACTTGTGTAGGCAATCTGTGGGGAAAATCGGATTATTCGTGCAACGCATGTGATGAAGATGGCAAACAATGTAAACCTTCAGAACCTGAAAATAAAGACTGTGATGCTGGTTGGGGCGGAACGCAGTGTAATTGTGATCTTTCAAAGAATTATATGGAGGGAAACTCTTGTCATCCGTTGACTTGTAAAGATCCTTCTGCAGATTGTCATGGAGCTGGTGTTAAAACCTGGAAATGCAGTGAATCGGATGGATCGCAGGATAATGCTTGCGTTATGGTTGATTGCCTGGAGGGCTTTACTCCGATTAATCAGAAATGTGTGGATCAAAATTCCGACGAGAATCACAATAATATGCGTGATGTCTATGAGATTTCTCCCAAACAAGGTGAGGCTTGCAAAGTCAATCTTGATCGAACAAACAATTGCGAAACGGATGATGGACGGGGGTTCTGTGACAGCTTCATTAATTATCACTGTGCTACAAAGTGTACGGATAATGCTCAGTGTTTGAGTGGATTTATTTGTAGACCCGATGGGCGATGTGCTTCAGAAGTCTTCGAAAGTGTATGGGAAGTTTCGAGCGCAACAAATTTAACACTTCAAAGTAGCGGCTCTACAGATGCCTACACCGTGGATTGGGGGGATGGAAAACCGAGTGAGTCTTTTACGGGATCGGGGATGCATAGTCATTATTATAAAGACCCCGGTACTTATCATATCAAAATTACCGGACAGTTCACTGGATTTAAGGCGAATCTCCTGAACAATGCACCGGTTAAGTTTAAGGAAGTTGTTTCGTTTGGCCCGATTGGATTGGATGGATCTGCGTTTCGAATGACCAATAGCGACATTAAACTTTCTGAAATCGATATTCCCGATGCTACAAAATTAACAAGCATGTGGATGATGTTTTATGGACGTAATATTACGAATAAGGTTCTGTCGCGTTGGGATGTTTCGAATGTTACGGATATGAGATATACCTTTAGTGAAAGCAGTATTAACGAACCGCTGAATGATTGGGATATTTCAAATGTTCAAAACTTGCAAAGTACCTTTAGCAGTGCGTCTCAATTTAACCAGCCATTAGATAAATGGGATACTTCCAAGGTAAAATCGATGTCGTATACCTTTGCAAATGCCAAAGCCTTTAATCAATCGATCAATACTTGGAACACATCTTCGGTAACAACAATTTCACACATGTTTAATGAAGCAACGGCCTTTAATCAGTCGTTGGATATGTGGAATACATCAAAAGTTCAGGATCTTGAGAATGTCTTCGATAGTGCCAAAGCATTTGATCAGGATCTTAGTATGTGGAATTTGTCCGCCTATAAATATGCTATGGATTCGTTTAAAAATTCTGCGCTCTCAAAAGAAAACTATTGCAAAATGGTTGCTGGCGGCTGGAAACGCATTGCGGGGGAAAAACTCGGCATGGGGATAAGTTATAATTGTTCCAACTAATCTTATACTTATTGATACTGCTGTCTCATGAAATCTCACTTGCAAATACGCAGATTCATCCCCCACAGCTCAGGTGAATACAAATGACAATTCATAGGATATGAATTTGGATTTGATGAGTTTTGTAGTTGATCGCACGCGTGGCGAAGCCGAATGCAAGCAGCGTGCGCGGGGATTCCCAAGGGGGACTGCGATAACCTGCCCCTTACGGTTGCCCGCTGGACAAAAAATATTGCATTAAAATATTGCGGTCATTGAGCCTTCTTTGTGGGGCTGCCATGAATCAAAATCGAATGTTTTTTGAAAATTGTAATGATAAATTATATTACAATTTGTATTGTAACAGAAGGCTGTTGAATGATTCATATACCCGTTGATTCTATATTATTAGCAACTCAAAAAGGCGGTTTGCTCGTTTCTCCGTCTTATGGGTTGTTTTGTGCAGTCATGGCGGACGAAATGAATGGACTTGAAGCTGCACTTACGGCGCGACAGTTCGATCTGGATGAATCGGTTTCTGACGCTTTGCGTGATCGTTTGATACAACATGGATTTGGTGGCGGTCCCCGTCCATTTAAATTTGAAGCGCATTTGATTCAGTTTCAAGTGACAAATGCCTGCAACCTGCATTGTGTTTATTGTGCCGTAGATTCTGGAAAAGCACGTCCAAAAGAATTGTCACTCGACGATATTAAACGGGCCATTGATGAGGCTGTTGAAATTTTTCCTGATATTCAGGTCTCATTTACCGGGGGGGAACCTTTGCTGGTGCCATGGATATTTGAGGCCATCGATTATGCAATTGATAAAACCAATACTCAGGTCTGTTTGTTGAGCAATCTGCTGCTGCTCAAAAATAATGCGTCGCTCTTGCATCGCGTGGCGGCGTTTATCCGTTCGAATCATCAGGTTCGCATGAGCGTGTCAGCCGTGGAAAGGGATGCGTGTAATAGGCTTTCGGGTAAAAACTGTTATGATGATGCGCTCGAGGTGATTCATCTCTTGAAAAATGAAGGCGTTTTTCCTGAACTAGATATTCCATTGAGTGCACCGGATACACAAGCAAATTGTGAGGCTTTGACACGTTTTCGGCGAACTCTGCCACCCGAATTAAAATATCAATTTTGTATTATGTATTCGGGGGGACGCGAAACGGGGACTCATGTTTTTTCGACCCATGATGCGTTTGAAACTGCGCTGGACGATTTGAGTTTTGAAGGCGGGATTTATCTTGCAGGCGCTGAAACGTCATCTATAGCATGCCGTCGAAAGGGATGTACGTGCACGCATGATGAACAGATATTTGTGCGTAGTGACGGCACCATCTTCTCTTGCTTTAGACTCGTCGGAGAACTCGGCCACCTTTCGGAAGGCTTAAAAACGGTTGTCTATCGACGAAGACAAGCGCCACATTCCGTGGATATAGATCCATGTCGAAGTTGCCCTTTTATATATCTATGTGCAGGCGGATGCCTCGCTGATCGACTCATTTATCAAAAAACGCATCAGGAGCCGGTATGTGGGTCATGGCGAAAAAAACTCTTGGCAGAAATGTTGTTTGAAGACAAAACTTTTGTTTTGGAATGGAATATATTACACTTATTAGCTGAAGCCAGAAAACGCGGATTATCTTAATTTGCGTCTTTTACACTTAAAAAAGAGGAGTAAATCGCATGAATTATAATTGGATCATTGACATCTTGTTTAATGGGGGGGCTGAAAAGAAGCAGGTTTGTTTATCTGACGCGACGATCGATCAGAAATTATTTAGGAACGCGGGCGATGAAGCGGATGTCTTGCTCTATATTAACGAGGATGAACTCGTGATTGAACGCGTTGGAAATGCCGATGTTGTTGTCAAGCGTGGTGTGCGTGAAAGACAGTTGTCTTCAGCGCAAACCATACGGATTCTGCCGAAAGATCGCATTCGAATGGGCTCTTGTGAATGTCAAATTGACAACATCTATCGTCAAAGTACTAAACAGAGCCACTCATCGTCATTCGCACAGTATGCAAACAAAGCTCTGCTCGCTACTGGTGCTGTTGCTGTGATGTTGGCAGCCGTTCCAGCCTGTGCTTCTAAAAACGCTTCAATGGATGCGATTACGCCAGATGTGAAAGTACAGCAGGAAGTTCAACAGGAGCGTGCCAATGAGCCAACGCCGGTAAAAACAGAAGTCCAACAGGATACTGCCCCTGAAACAGCCAATCACGATACTGTCAGGGTGATGTGTTTAAACAACAGCCGTTATGAGCAGGTTGCAAATCAGCCGTGGAAACGTATTGAAACATGCAAAGCTCCAGCTTTGTGCAAAGTTAATTACGATCAGGATAGAGTTGCAACTTCGACGTATTGTAATAATGCTGAGCCATGTCAGGATGGTACTTATGCATGCTTTGGCGGTGATCTTCGTTGTGAAAAGCATCCTGGTGTTGGTTGTTATCGCGATGATCTAATGTATCAATGCCAAAATCAACAATGGGTTTTAAAACAAACATGTGCAGACAATGAACAGTGCCAGTTAAACTCCGATCATACAGAAGCTGAGTGTGTTACATATCCAAGAATAGTGGGAAAACCCGCCTTCTATACGGAATGTAATTATGGACAAAGCAAATGTGATTTGAATGCTGTAATGGATTGCCAGTTTGGCAAGTGGCATTATCAAAGCGTATGTTCAAACGGTGAGAATTGTAAAGTTGATGCAAATGGAGATGCATCCTGTGTTCCTTTGGATGAACAATAAGCCAGTAAGCCGCCCGTATGTAATAGGGCGGCTGCGAGGCGTATCGAAGATAGCCGAGCTGCGAAGCCGTATGCGACAAGCATAGGCGAGCATATAAGATTATATGAATCATAATTTGTATTGTAGTTTTTAAGTCGATGTCTTAAATAAAGGGTAGTTAGTTTAATAATATGTCTTTGCAGAAGGCGTATTACAATAAGTTTGGTATTGACTTAATCCAGTCGGGCTTTAGGAGATAATGATGAAAATTAGAACACTCATTGGCATGGCAATGCTCTCTCTCGTGCTGGGATGTACGCCAAAACAAACGACTGAAGGGGCGGGCGTATTGGTTTCTGCAACAGAATTGACGTTAGAAACAGATGCCTTGCATGACGCCGCAGCGCAATCTACGGAAGAATCCTCCGACGCCACAATATACGATGCATTTCGATTTCCCTGTGAGCGTGAACATTGTGCACGCGATAAGCTGAATAAAGAATTGTTTGAAGCTCTGGTTAAAAAGGGAGTCGATGTCAATATTCAAAACAAGCACACGGGACGTACACCGCTCATGGAGACAACGAGCGTAGAAGTGGTTCAGGCGCTTCTCAATGCGGGGGCAAATGTCAATGCCGTCGATTACGATGGCACCACGGCGCTCATGTATTTTGCTCATAATAACTGTTTCTCAGAGCAAGATAACGTAGAGTACTGTTCCATCGAGAGGCAAGAGGATCAAGAAGATCAGGAGGATCAAGAAGATCAAATGGAAATAGATTCATGCTCAGCCGTTTGTGCAGATCTTTTGATCAAGGCCGGTGCAAATGTCAATGCCGTCGACAAGGCAAAACGTACAGCGCTCATGCATGTGCGAGATGCGGATGCGAACGCCTCCAGGGATTTTGTGGATGATACGGCTTCGTTTGTCAATTTGTTGATTAAAAATGGGGCCAATGTCAACGCCAAAGACGTAGAAGGCCAAACACCGCTCATGTATGTTGGAAATGCTAAAGCTGCAAGTTTGCTCATTAAAGCAGGGGCCGACATTAATGCCAAAGACAATTATGGAAGAACTCCGCTTATGCATTGCTTATCAGCCAGTGCCATGAACGACGGGTTCTATGATTTGTTAAAAGTGCTCAAGGAAGCAGGAGCAAACATCAACGATTCCGATACATGCGGTAATTCTGTCAGCACCTATTTAGATGCACGCATGGGTGATCTGGACTACGAAACACGCCTAGAAGAAGAACTGGGCTACGAAATTCTCGGTATCAAGCCAGCTAAACAGGTAAAAGAGCTTGTAAAGTGCATGGGTGATGATGAAGATGATGAGGACGATTATGATAATGACTAATCGTCGCAGCTCTTGAAATGGTGTAGGCAGTTCGCTATAGCCGTGCTCTGTTTGATTGAGCTGAAAAACAGCGATTTTCTGAAGTTGAAAACATATTTTGGAGTTTGTTATGAAAAAACAGAATGTATTAGCATCTCTTATGATTGCGTCTTTCGCGGCAAGTGCTTTTGCATGTAGCGACAGCGATTCAACAGACGACAAGGGGAAGGGCGGTGTAACGGATGTTGAGCTCGTGAAGACGGTGAAGTCGGCGCTTTCGTATGAAGCATCGACGATCGATAACGCTCAGCTCAATGCGTTCGTCAAGGGGCAATACGATCTCAACTTCGATATTATGAAACGAGCTGAATCGGATTTCGCTGGCAAAAATGCGATGATTTCGACCTTTAGCATTCAAAATGCCATCGCTATGCTTTGGGCAGGTGCGGCAGGTGATACCGCCGACCAGATCAAGGCGGCACTTCGCTTCGACGACAATACGCATCAAGCGCTCAACAAACTTAATGCCATCATCAAAAGTAAAAATCTGCCAGCTTGGGATTCTGATTATGGAGATCACATTGATCCCGTCGAAGTTAATACCACCAACGACCTCTACTTGGCACCGAATCACACCTGGAGTTCATCGTGGCTCGATACACTCGCTGTGAACTACGACGCCGGTATTCAGGAAACGCAGTTCGCCAAAGATCCGGCAGGTGCAACCAAATATATTAATGATGTGGTCGCGAAGGACACACACGATCGCATTCAAAATCTCATTCCCGATGGCGGGATTGATGCCACGACGCAGCTCGTTTTGACGAATGCGATCTATATGAAAGCCCCTTGGTCAGCTGAATTTCATAAAAAAGGTCAGATGTCGTTCACAAAACAGGACGAGTCTTCGGTGAAGGCTGACAAGATTTCCGCGAGCAGTTTCTTTGCGTACGTTGATCAAGACAACTATCAGGCAGCGCTCGTGCCGCTTCGTCAAAATACGTTCAGTGTTCTGTTTATTCTGCCCGATGAAGGTCAGTTTGAAGCAGTTCAAAGCAGCATGAACGGCGATATGATTGATTCGATCTTCTCTTCCGTCACGCGTGAGGCCAATGTTCATTTTTCAATGCCGACGTTCGAGTTTACGACTGAGCTCGAAATGTCATCGAAGCTTAAAGAAATGGGTATGGTCAATGCTTTTTCGGATCGTGCTGATTTCTCCGGCTTGACAGAGGATCACAACGAAATGTACGTCAGTGCCGTTTTCCACAAATCGTTTATTGCGATGAATGAAGATGGCGTCGAAGCTGCCGCTGCAACAGCTGTAGCGGTTGCCGAAAACGGTATGGCGCCTGTCACAAAAGAGGTTTTCCTTGATCTTGACCGTCCTTTTATCTTCGTGATTTATGAGACAGACACCAAAACGCCGCTCTTCTTTGGTCGTTTGATGGATCCGACGCAGAGCAACTAAGCGTGATGCTTTGAGGCGCAGCTATTGGCTGCCGCCAATACGCTGTCGCCAAGCCCGCTATTCGCCTTCGCGAATACGCGGGCTTTGTCGTATTGTTCAAAGGGCGATAGGCGAAGCGTATGCAATCATTATTTGCGGATGAGAACGTGGCTCCAATGCGGTATGAGTTCGAGTCGGAGTTGCCCGTCATGGGCATCGAATCGTGAAGTGTTATTGTCGCCTAGAGAAAAAAAAGCCGACCGTATTCGCTTTTGCGAATAGGTCGGCTGCGAAGCCGTATTGGCCGGAGGGCAATAGGCGAAGCTTCTGATCAAATTTATTTAATGAAGAGCTGCGCATAACCCGTTGGAAACACGGCGTCGGTCAAGTCACTTTTAAAAACTTCTTCGAAGAGTGGGGGGATAGGGGCGCGCATCGAAAAAGTTTGGCCATTCCATTCGAATTCGAGCAGTTCGGCGTGCAGCAAGTGACGATGGGGCGTGAACTGCGGAACTTCTTCGCGATTGAGGTAGGTCTGATAAAACTGTTCGCCATAAAAGTAGAGTTTGTCGCCGAGAATGGGCGTGCCTGTGAGCGCGAGGTGTACTCGGATTTGGTGTTGTCGGCCGGTGTGGAGGACGCACCGAAGTTTAGCGAGTTCATTGTGGAACTCGGTGCAGTGAACTTCGGTATAGGCTTCTTGCGTGCCTAGTCCGCGGGTAATGTCGGGCATGAGGCGCCCCGCCGGACCGAGCGGAAGTTTGATGTCTTCGGCAGCCCCGGGGTAGTAGTGTCCAGCCGCGTTGTAAACGATAGCCTGATACTCTTTGTGAATTTGGTGGGTCAAAAAGGCCTCAGCCATGGCTTTGCCGACTTCCTGAGACTTAGCGACGACGAGTACGCCCGAAGTATCTTTGTCGAGGCGATGGACGATGTAGGCCATTTGGCCATACTGCGTCTCGATGAAGCGCGTGACCGTATTATGGTAGATGTTCGCCGTGGGATGCACCGCCATGCCAGCTGGTTTATTGAAGACCCAAAAATCGGGATGATCGAAGAGAAGCTCAAGTTCGTCGTACTGAGGGGCGTCTTCGTTCATCGTCTGCGTAATGGCGACGATATCGCCCGTGTGCACGCGCAGTGCCGGTTTTGGCTGACGATAGGGGATGAGGCTAACGCCGCCGCCTTTGATGCAGCGGTTTGCCATGGAGCGTGTCATGCGGCCCATTTTGTATGCCAAAAACTCGTCGAGGCGCATATTGTCTTCGTTGATCAGGACTTCGTATTGACGGATGCGTTTTTCCATAGCTATTGAGGTGGGTGAAGGGCAGATGCGCCCTGAATGGCGTGTGATTGTAGATCTAAAAAAGCATGTGAGGAGGGGAAGGCCTTCCCCTGAGCAGCTATTTCCTTTGGAAATACGCTGCTACCCCTTCACCGCTGTACTGCGGGTGATTTGATTGACTGTGTGTTCAAACTTTGCAGGCGACAGAGTTGGCTGTCAGTGCAAATAGAACGAGGACAAAAAAAATCCGCGCCGAAGCGCGGATTAGGATTATGCCGAAAAGGCTGTAAGGTGAATACTATTTAAGTTTAAAGACCGTTTCAACAGTACCGAATTTAATGCGGTCACCATCGCGGAGGAATTTACGTTCGGTGCGTTCATCGTTGATATAAAGACCGTTGGACGAGCCGAAGTCGCGGATTTCGTAACGTTTACCTTCATCGGTCTTAATGGCGGCGTGTTTACGAGAAACTGTTTTGTCATTAAGGTAGATGTCGTTTTCTTGGTAAGAGCCAATGGTTGTAAGGTCTTTTTTGATGAAGAAGGTGGTATCTGCAAGCGGCCCACGCGTGATCTGAATCTTACCGCGGTCAGGCATCTGATAGTACGGGCAATCAGGGAGACCACCGGAGAGGCAGAATTCGCCTTTGAAGCCATAGAGCTGCTGGGGAATAGGTTTGCCGCATGTAGCGCAGCAAACATCTTGCGGATCTTGTTCGATGACTTCTTCCTCTTCGTCGTCGCGATTACGTTTGATAGCGATGACGACGATGGCACCACCGATGAGGACGAGCACGCCAATGATGCTGAGCCAAAGCGTCGTGCGGTTTTTGGCAAGTTCAGGCCAAACAACTTTTTCGCTGGCTTTATAAGCGTCTTTTCCTTCCATGGTAACCGTGAGCTGAAGGGGAACTCTTCCTGCGTCGACGTAATCCGAACCGTCCATATCGAGCGTAGCGGTCAGGATGTTTCGGTTATAAATGTAGTTGTAGACGTCGCGTGTAAGTTTTGTTGCAAATTCAGCGGTATCACCGGCTTGGAAGTAAACACCGCCGCCGTTCGAAGCAATGCGTTTGAGCAAATTGATGTTCTGCATTGCTTCGGGACCATCGGGGCTGTAACCGATGATAATCGGGGTAACCTTGTTTTTTCTAAGGTCATCTGTGAAGTTACCAATAAGGCGTTGTGCCTTATCGACATCGCCGACGAGCGCACCTTCAGCGTCACTGATGAAGACGAGGTACTTTTTGGAGACGTTGGTAACACTTTCGAAGGCGCCGATCGCGTGCGTGAACGAAAGAAAGAGGTTTGGCTCAAGGACGTCAGAGTTTTTGACTTCTTCGTCCAAAAGTTTGGCTAAGGTACCAGAGCTTGCTTTGCTCCACCCAAGTTGGGCGGCACCGGAGTCGTAAGGAACGGCATTCAATTGGTCGACGTCGCGTTCGATACGCATGATGAGAGCACGAAGATTTTGGCGAATAGCAAAAGTATCTTCGGTATAAGCTTTAGCTTTTGGGAAAATAAACAAAATGCCGACGCCGTGATCACCTTTGTAGAACTCCGTGATTTCTGCATCGACAATTTTAGGCGTCCTATCTCCGATCTGAATGGAGCAGTTCGAAGGCTGGATACCCGTTACGGCATTGTTGCCCTGTCGAAGGTCGAAATAGAGTTTGACCTTTGCAGCCTCAGCCGGATCCCCTTCTTTCGGAAGGTCATAGCCTTCAATGGTGAGGTTGTCGTCTGCAAGAACGATCGTTGGGAACAAAAACATAAAGATAAGCACAAGCCACCAACGCAAGCTTGTTTTACTTCGCATATCAAGCCTCCTGAGAATGAAATGTCGAGCTCCCGAAGCGGGATTTTGCCTTCATATCACTTAACCATCGTTCTGTAAAATATAGATGTTCTCTTAACGGGACTATGTGGGCGTGGGGACGCAAGCTGAGGGCAAAACTTTGCCGCATCGGCTTTTTTTGCGTATGAATGCAGGTCGGCTTTTAGCCGCTTCATTTGAGGGTTATTGATATGGAAAGCGTCATTAAACTCGTTCTGGGATTTGCTTTTATCGTTCTCGTTGCTGCACTCGGCTTTGAGATTAACCAACAGGCGACCAGCGAAAACTACGTTCGGCTCAAGAATAATCTGGAAGAAGTTCAATCGGGCAATGCAATCATTGCGAAGAAAAACGATCTTCTTCGCGTAAAAATAGAGTCATTGCGTGAAGATCCGCGTGCAATCGAGCGCAAAGTCAGAGACGAACTAGGGCTAGTTAGGCCAGACGAGATCGTGGTTTTTCTGCGCGATGAAAACGGTAACCTTGTCGACTGGGGTACGCCTGGTCAGCGTCTCGTCGAAACGCCGCCTACGTCTTTGCCTAATGTCGATGCGTTACCGGATCAGACAGATGATTCTGAAGGCACCATGCTGTTTGATAACGCAGAACCGAGTCTTGGTATTATTGAAGATACCAGTGTTCAGCCTGACGAGGGGGTTAGCGGAGCAGCAAAATGAGAAGCGCTGCGATGATCGATAGCATGAACAAAATGATGACACATCGAACTGCGTTTTTCATCTTACTTGCTTTTTGTCCTTTCAAACTCATGACGCTTGCTTCACAATGTTGTATCTGCTCAATCCGTCTCAGATCGAAGATCATTTCTTCGGCATTGTGATATCTGTTTTCGGGCTCTTTACAGATCGCTTTTCGAATGACGGCACCGATTTCCGTGTCGTTGAGCCAATCGGGGAGCTTAGATACATCTTCGCTTAAATGCCATTTGACTGCATCGACAGCGTTATTGGGAACGAGTGATTTTCCAATGAGCATATGCGCCAGGATAAGACCTATCGCGTAGATATCGGAAGCTGCGGTTGGGGCATGCCCAGCGTATAGTTCTGGCGCAATGTATTGTGGTGTGCCTAAGATCTTGCCGTCTAGTGTGAGTTTGCGTATGAGTGCGTTGTTTTGTTTTGCAATGCCGAAATCAAGCACTTTGACAAAATCGTGTTCGCCGATCACGTTTCGAAGAAGAATATTGCTCGGTTTTAGATCTCGATGAATGATGCCGCGTTGATGGGCTTCGTTGAGGCTTTTGAGAATTTGGATGGTAATGCACAAAGCTCTCGGTAGATTAATGCCTTCACCGGTGGATAGGACGGCTTGAAGGGATCTGCCTTCGACATATTCCATGACGATGTACAAGTGATTCTCTTCATCGTTGCCTGCGTCGATCAGCTGGATTGTATTGGGATGGATCAGGTTTTTGATGATGTTTGCTTCGAGCAAGAATCGTTCGACGACGTCTGGTTCGTTTTGAGATTTGAGTCTTTTAAGCGCAACGATGCGGTCTATGCCGATCTGACGCGCTCGGTAGACGACGCCGAACCCACCCCGTGCGATTTCGGAAAGAATTTCATATCGACCAGCAACGATATGTCCCAAGGCCAATTCGGCAGAGTCGAGTCGTGCAGCATGTGTTCGTCCAGCAGATGCAACGACGTCGGCAACGTTGTTGACGGCTTTAATTTCGCGAGCAGCAGACTCCGAAACGCCGCGAGGAAGCGGCAGAAAAGCTGGTGTTTCTGCTTCCGAAATGCGTTTGCGGCGAGCCGCATAGGCGCGCACTTCGTTAAGTATGCCTTTGGTGACTTCGATGGTTGGATTTACGTCGTCTGAATCCTCTTTGAGTGCGTAATCGATGTTGCTATTGTCGATAATCTTATTTCTTAGTGATCTATTGCGGTTGTCGTTGATTGATCGCATGGGGGGCTTGGATGAATTTTGTTGGGCAGCCAAAAGATTTCGCACGTCATCCGCATTGTGTTTCGTGAGGATCGGTTGGTCTGTGTCTTCTTTGCAAGCTGGATGGACATCTGATTTGAGCATGATCACGGTGCCATCGTTCGGTTTAGTATTTGGCTCTTCCGGAGTATCTAAAGAAGATAAGACAGCTTTGGGACATTCTTTTTCGTCGTGTTCACGGTTGAGATCAAATTTGGAGCCATCTAAGAGTCCGCGTGCTGCAAACCACTCGATGTCTGACAAAAAGTCGCCTTTTAGAGTTGGCGTAGACAGTACGCTGTTGAGTGCTCTTTCTAAGCCGTGATTTGTCGAGCTAACGATCGAACTTATCTCGAGTGCACCAGTGCAGACTTGTTCGGAAGCGTCAACGCAGCAGTCGCTCGAAAGCGTATCCGCAAAGGCAGCGTAGGTTACATCTTTATTGGGCAGAATGTTTTCGGTGGTTTTGGGCGGTGTACTTTGGTTGAGAAGCTTGGTCAAACAGTGTTTTTCGTGAAGATTTGTCATAAATTGAGCTCCTTTTTATTGATGCAGGACCGTTGAAACGGTTTCCAAGACTAAAAAGGGCAAGTTTTTTAATTTTCGACAAAAAAGTTTTACGACTTCAAAAGTACGGGTTTGGGGGGGGCTTTTTTGTGCAGCGGCTGGGGGTGGTGTCGCCGACGGCAAGAAGGGGTCGCGGCGTATTCGCGAAACCAGCAAAGGCATATTTACGAAGTCAATAAGCTGTGATGCATTGGGCGTATCCTTGAATGTGAGCCTGTGCTGAGGGAATAGCCGCGCAGGGGAAGGCCTTCCCCTTTAAAAGAAAAATGAAAGAAAAGGGCGAGTGGAATTTGCAATCCTTGTATAATTGACTTTTAGGAAGGCTTAATACACTAAAAGTGAGCGGCATAGGCATTTGGGCTAGGCAAGGATCTAAGAATGAAGAACAGGAATGACTCGTGAAAACAATGGATGCAACACTTCAAAAGAGGCTAATGAAAGTATTGCGGTTAGCGAGCGCAATCGTAGGGATGTTTTTTCCAGCACTGTCCTCTGCAAACACGATTTTTGACGTAGACATCCCGGAGCCTGCTGAAAATCCGTATGAAGCCTTGGTGTCATCGATTTTGGGAACGAAGCCTGCTGCATGTCGCTCGCCCCAGATTCCATCCGAGGAAATCATGCAATTTTGGAAGACGACGCTTGATTTAAACTGTGCTGACAAGAAGTGTTCCGCCTTTGTATATTCGCCTCAGAGTATTTCACGACTTCAGAGTTTGATGGAAAAAGCATCTGATCAATTTTTGGTAGATGCTGTTTCGCAATATGCAGCGCGTAAAAACGTGGATGTACAAGATTTTCTTTCGGATACCGTTGAGCAAATCTTTAGTGTTTCAGGCATTTCATCAAGGGAGCGTCTGGCGTATTACAAAGCGTTGATTCCCCTACTTGAACGTCATGCTATGGAAAGCGGAGATTCTGTATGGTTCAAAAAAATGCAGGCGATTCATCAATCGCTAGATCAGCATGTTCATGATCGCACATTAATAAGGTGTACATATGTCGAGGATACAGATCAAAGGATGCAGGTTGCGTTTGACGTAACGGATTGGGCGTCAGGCAAAGCATTTGTGCCGTTCTATAGTGTACCCGAAGAAAAGGTGATGCATCATGATGCATTGAATTTGGGCTGCGAGGTGACGTTTGTCCAGAGCAGCGATGTTTGTTCATTTTCGAGTTCAACGCTGAAAAGTGCATTGGACGATATGCATTTTGCATTGCGCGCAAGGGATCAGGATGCCGTTGAAGGTTCTGGAGATGCATTGCTTATGGCGATCCAGCAGACGCGAGAGGAACTGGGGTGGGCAGCCGGGTTTAATCCGAATTGGTCGCATCAGGATTTGAGTGACATTTCATGCAGACTTCAAGTTGTGACGTTGCAGCTTCTATCGCAGGACAGGGTAGTCATGGCGGCGCGTCTGGACAGGGCATTCAAACAACTCATTCCTGGCTACAATTTTTATACACAGCTTGTTTCAACGGAAAAGTGTTCCTCGAAACTGCGTGGTACGTACAAAGAGGCGATTGCGCAAGCGTACGAAGAGCATAGTGATGTATATCATTGGATTCTTCAGAATTTTAGCGCTGACAAGCGGAAAAAGTTAGACAAATCGTTTGCTTCTTGGACGAAAAAAGTCAAGCCAGCACCTGCGCGCTTTAGGCGATTAGCGGCCTCTTTTACAGCTTTAAGTTTAGGGGAGATTGAACGAGCTGGACGATTTGCGGATGGTATAGAACTCAAGCTGAATCGATTCAACAATCCTCAAATTTTTGGTTACGAGTTTGGGATGTTGTACGCACGAGGAAATGCGCCAGGAGAGGCCGAACTTATGTCAAGACTCAACGATCTTGCGCAGAAGTCGGTTTCTCACATGTATTCATCGCTTTGTTTTGCATATGATTTTATGAGTGCATCCGAGAAAACGTTGGCCTTTAAAAGTGCATCAAATTTTAGTTTGACGCTTTCACCGCGGTCAGCAGCGATATTTTCAGCAAAGTATTGGAGTACACTTGTTCGATCGTTAAATCAGGCAAAGACGCTTCGAACAGGCATATGGGTATTAAACCAAGCTTGGTATGCATGGACACCAGCCATTCGAGCTCGTGTTGCCAAACAGCTTGTCAGGTGGTGTGTAGAGTTAGAGAAAGAAGACTGTGTTCAGCAAATAGGACAGCTGTTTATGCATTAGCAATGCGTTTGTGAAGAATGTCTAAGGCATTTGGGGACAATCAAATCTATTTTGTGCAAACGTTTCTAAATAAGTGCCATTAAGCTTTTTTTATGTCATAAGTGAAAGTAGCCGTCTTGTACCGTTGAACGCAGCGGCTTATGAGTGATTTCAAAGATTGTGAGGTTTTAAGATGCTCGTTACGTGTGATAAATGCGGAAAAAGCTACCAGGTCAATGAGGCTAAGCTTCCTCCCCAGGGAGCTCGAATGAAATGTCAGAATTGCCAGCATATAATGATTGTAAGGCTTGGCGGAGAGTCAGCAGAGAAGGCCGCGAGTGAAAAAGTGAACAATGCTGCGGCGCAGCAGAGCGAGCCAGCAGCAGATCAGAATGCCCAGGAGAATAAAGACGAGATCACGTGGAAGATTCGTCAGGCTGGGTTGACGTATACGTTCCATACGCTTGTATCTCTTCAGGATTGGTTAAAAGGCCGAACTTCAGTTGAAGATGTCAAAGTTGCCAAAGGGGATGACGATTGGAAAGAGCTTGGTGATTATTCCGAAGTATTGACGACCGAGCTCATAACGAGGTTTTTTCCGCTTGGCGATGTACCTCGCACGCCTAAAGCAGGTGAAGCACCAGCGACCACAGCGAATGAAGCTGCAGCTAAAGCGGCACCGGTTGTTCAGCAGCCCGTACCTCCGCAGACAAACGATTTTGGGATTGTAAACGTTTCTAAAAACACCATGAAAAACGTTGCCAAAGCCCGTTCTGAACAAAACAGAAAAAAACGCGATACTAAGAATGGCATCATGGCGATGATAGTAGTTATTCTATGTACCATTGCTATTTTGTTTAGTCTGAACTACTTTGGCGTAGTGAATCTATTTCCGTCATCGAAGCCTGCAGTTCCAGCGGGTAGTCATATAGAGTACATTGATGGCGTCGAGACGATCGTTCCGGACGAGGCGCTTGAGGAGAATAACGCTGTTCAAGAAGCCGCAGGAGCAGTAGCTGCAGCTGCACCTGCCGAAGCAAAACCAACAGAGCCTGTTGTTGATTCGACTGCCAACAGTATCGATAAAGAAGAAGCTCAAAAACTGATCGACGAAAAAATCGAAAAACTCCTTTCCAAAGCGCGTGAGCATGTCAAAAAGAAGGATTGGCCTGTTGCGCAAACGATTCTCATTGGGATTACTAAAGAGTATCCTGAGAACATCGAAGCAAAAGAACTGCTGATCAAGACTTACCGAGGGCTTCGCCAAGGAGACAAAGCGGACGCACTTGAGGCTGAAGTTAAAAAACTCAAAGAGAATCCATAAGTGTTTGGGCATCCGAGCTCAATGCATGCAATCGTGTAAAGGAATTCTATTTAATTTTGCCATGGATGGCTTTTTCCTCTCAGATCGTTTTGACGGTCTTTTGTGCCTTATTAAAGGAGTATAGGAATGACGATTAACGTTAAACAGTGCCTATCAAACGGAATGTTCGCGCATTTGAGTGAACAGGATATCGTTCGCCTTGCGGATTCTCTACGCGTAGTGCATCTCCAGAAAGATGATGCAGTGCCTGCAAAAGATGGCTTTTGCGTTCTTCTTTCGGGTGAAATTTCTGCTATGCGCGAATCTATGGAGATCGGCCGCGTAGCACCTGGAGAGGCTTTTGGCGACTGGGGCATTTGGGGATGGATGAACAGTCGCATCACCATGATCGTCAATTCTGATGCTGAGATAGGTGTAATTGATGACGAAAAATTCAAATCGATTATTCGAGAAGATCCAGACTTCATGATTCGCCTCATGCGAGCTTTGCCTAGACAACTTGATGCAAATCTTGAGAATCTATCTCAAGTATTACTGAGCGTTTACAGTGCACCTTCTCAAAATATGCGTTCGACGATAACCGTCAATTACAATGGCGAAGATCAGGCCGTTCGCATTGGCACGCCGCTTACGTCAATTCTTCCTGCAGAAATCAACGGTATGCCTGTTATTTCTGCACTCTATAACAATAAGAATATTTCGCTCAATCGCCCGCTTTATACTTCAGGCAAAGTTGTTCCGCTTACGCCAGAAGGGCTAGAGGGTCGAATGATCTATCGACAGAGCCTTGTGTTGCTAGCCCTTGAAGCAGCACATCGCGTCGATCCCAAGCTTAAATTGCGCGTCGGTCCGAGTGTTGGTTTTGCCTACATTCTTGAACTCATTGATGCTCAAGACCACAATCTGAACGAGCTTGCAGAAAAGATCGATGCAGAGATGCAAAAACTTGTTGCAGCAGACGTCGTTTTTAGACGCGATTATTGTTCGATTGATGAAGCGCGAGCCCGTTTTGAGGAACAAGGTTGGACGGATGCTATTCGTCTTCTCAAAAAGTATCGTAGCTCTTCGGTTGCGCTCGTTTCTTGCGGTGAAGTTTATGCAATGGAGATTGTTCCGCTTGTCGCGAGTGCCTCTGTGCTCAAATCATTTCGCATCAAAGCAGCCAGTGAAAACAACGAGTTGCTTCTCTTCCACGACATTCGGGATGCGCGTTCGCAAGCAAATACGCCCGTTCAGCGCGACTACGGTGCACTTGTAAAACAGCATGATACTTGGCTTCGTGGACTTGGGTTGACCAGTGTTGGTGCGTTTAACGATATTTCTGTGTCTGGCGGCGTCGATCAGCTTATTCGTGTATCGGAAGGCTTCCACGAAAAGCGCATTAGTCAGATTGCGGATCAAATCCTTAATCATCAGCCTCCAGTTAAGGTCATTTGTATTGCAGGTCCTTCGTCCTCAGGCAAAACGACTTTCCTCAAACGTCTTTCGATTCAGCTTCAGGTGAATGGCTTTAATCCGAAGTGCATATCGCTTGATGATTATTATGTTGATCGCGAAAAAACAGTTCGTGATGAAAACGGCGAGTTTGACTTTGAAGCTTTTGAAGCACTCAATATTCCGCTTCTTGGTGAGCATCTCAAAGCCCTTTGTCATGGTGAGCGTGTAAAAACGGCGCACTATAATTTCCAAACAGGTTTGAGTGATCCCCAAGGTGGTCCCGAATTCCAACTTGGTCCTAAAGACGTGCTGCTTCTTGAAGGCATCCATGGCCTCAATCCGCGTATGCCGATAGACCAAAACGACGGTCTTTTCCGCGTCTTCGTCAATCCGATGACGAGCCTCCCTCTTGACAATGTTAACCGTGTTAGCGCTTCAGACATTCGCCTGATTCGTCGAATTGTACGCGATCGTCACACGCGTTGCATTACAGCCGAATCCAATATATTACGGTGGCCTTCTGTTAGACGCGGCGAAATTAAACACATCTTCCCTTATCAGCACCTTGCGGATGCAGTTTTCAACACATCTCTCGTTTATGAACTTGCAGTTCTCAAAGTATACGCAGAGCGCTACCTTCTCGAAGTACCAGAAAATAGTCCTGCTCAACCGATTGCCTTTAGGCTGCGTCGTCTAATCGATAAAATTGTCTCGATTTATCCCGAGTTTATTCCGCCTACTTCTATCCTTCGTGAATTTATCGGTGGTTCGAGTTTCACTTACTAAATAACTGCGCAAATTGCCGATTTAGGCGCCCTTGTTTGGGCGCCTTTTTTTTGTTTTGCCCGGTCTTTGTGCTCGGCGTTGCCGAGCACAATACGACCAGGCAGTCGCGCTTTTCAGGCGCTGTGCGCCTTCAATACGCGCGACACTGATTTGGGGGACGGGTTACATCATTGATTGATTCGGAGGAGTTTATGTTAATTTCTAAAGGGGATGTTTGGATAGTGTGTGAATGAATTATACTGTCAAACTTCGCATTTCGTTGATATGTAATGATTTCCGTGAATTGTATATGAGCAGCGTTTGGTATAGGCTGCAGTTTGGGCCCAAATCATGGGCCCCGCCCCCGCCTTCCACCTACCGCCAGTTTGTCACTCAGACCCACCGCCGGACAGACGCCTCCGACAGCTTCGCCTGAGCATTTTTTTGATAAGCTCTATCAAAAAAATTTCGTGGCCAAACCAGAAAACTCCACAAAAATTCTCTGCGTACGGATTGCGAGCTAGTTACGCAGGAATTCGCTTGAGCAAACTGCATCGCAGTAACTATATGTTCGTCAACATATAAATACTGGACGGGATACGCATGAATGAGGTGGGCTTCGACTGTGAACAACGTTAAAGCAATTAATTTGCATCTAAAACCTCCTTTGGCTTAAAGTGTGACAGAGGACAAACAACCGTGTTTTCCTCAGTACAGTATTGCCATCGAAAATGATTTCGTTACGCTTTTAGATGCATTTTTTTTATTTTTTGTTGCTTGTGTAAAAAGAAGGTGGAAGCTATTGTAAGGTTGCGTGAAGTATTTATGAGACCTTGATGTTATTAATAAAAATGATCGTAGAATGAAGTCATGACGATCACATCTATTGTGCGTGCTAGATGGAAGTGTACTAAGTATTTTAAGGGACAGAAGGGATAGATACGCTTTGAATGCCTAAGGCTGTTGGCGCAACGGTGTCAGGTTCAAAATATACGATGATACCTTTTGTTGAACGAACTACGTGCTTGAAATTATCTTCGACAGGAAGCGTGTGCGCTGTAATTCTGTCAGTATCGCTATTGGGTTGATCCGTACGAAGTAGTTTATCCATGAGTTGAGTTTTACAAGACGCAGAAAGTGTCTCAAGGGCATACGTATGGTCAGAATCAACGACATCGAGCGGGGCAATTTCTTCGCCGTTTTGAGGATCAAACCTAAAAGTTTTAATTGTGATTTGATCATGAGAGCCGCCAGTGGATACTGTTTGGGTAAAGATGAAATCAATGGCGTTCGTATCTGCGCGCATGATCTCATAACGCAGTTTTAATGCATAAGGCTGTTGCTCGGGGTTATAGCTCTTAGCTTCTTTGTACATTTCAAACAATGTTGGTGCAGTTTCAGATTCAATATGATTGATATATTGAGTCACAGCTGCGTCGATTTTTTCGATTTCGAATACCGGGTAGTCAAGATCAAGATCGAGTCCAACAATTTCTTTTTCTTCTTCAACGATATCTTCGTCGGGCGTGGAAGAACCGGCAAATGAGACTTGTACAGAGGAACAGGCATTGAGTAATAGAAGAAGCAGTAATAAGAAGTATGATTTAGGTATATTCATGAAACAATTCCTGTTTGTTTAAATCGTATTGAGCTGTTGAGTAAGCAATAGCGCATGAGCATTCATTAGAAGTGTTTATTAATTTAAGTAATACTTAAATTAATATTTATAGATATAACCTTTGTTGTATGTTGAAATGTAAAGCATGTTATCTTTCTTCATGATAAAACCTGGTGCAGAATCTGTAGTAATTTTATCAACGGTTCTACCTGTATTAAGATCTAGCGTATAAATATAATCATTTTCTTTCGTATAACCGTAGCCGCAGACAATTGTTTCATCAATGATTACGAAGTTGGCAGCATTGCAGGCGAGGGATTGACTACGCCACAAGATGGTTCCATTGATGATATCAAGGGCCATGATGAAAGCCGTGTCGCCATTAACATCTGCACTTGAATTATGTGAAAATTGGACGTAAAGGATATCATTTTTGACAAGTGCGTAGTTGATAAACGGAATACGTTCAAATTGGTTAAGAATACTTTTAAAGTCAAAAACGGTAGTATCATTTTCAGAGGTTAGGATGAGACGGTTATATTCGTAATCATATTGGGTATCAACAGCCTCTGCGTCAAATCGATACGATTCGGTTGTATAGGGAAACCGTACATTGCCATTAAATCCATGATTATAGATCCATATATTTGGATCTTTGACATCTTTGCCTGTTTTAGTTTGCAGAGTAAGGGTGATATGGCGAGATGAAGGCGTATTCGGATCAAATAAATAGCCTTCTGGTGGGAGTTTAGTGATTGTAATGACTTGCACATCGCCTTCATCGTTGTCGTAGTTTGGGCAATGGTAGTTTGGAGTAGACATGGGGTCTGAAATGCATGATTTTTCGTCAACGTTGCACTCAAGAGTGTTTGCATTGATATATTGAGCATAATCAGCTTGTGTGAGGAAGCATGATGTTTCATCATCAACCATGACGCAATCTTCACCGAAGCGCGTAATTTCTTCGACGCGCCAAGCTTGATCGCCGAAGCGAAGGTTTGCTTTTATGATTTGGTCAGTTTCGCAGTTAAGTTTATTTGTTTCGAAGCCAGGGTGTTGATTACAGTGTGTAATGATACATGTTTCGGGATTAATTGCTAAGTTAACTGTATCATCCGTATTAGGTGATGGATGCTGTATTTGAGGATCTTTATGACAAGCAGCGAGCAATGGTGTTAGCAGAGTCAAAATGGATAAAAAAGCGATTCTATTCATAGTAATCCTTGGGATGTAGAATAGTTGCGTATGTTATTATACATATTTTGGTCAGTTTCTTAAATCATTAAATGATTTAAGAAAAATCTAAATATATATAATATCACATTGTGTGTCAAAGAGTCAATTACAATAAAATAATAAACACGTTAGTGAAAATAAATGTTAAATTAACTGATTTAACAATTGATATTAGTAATTAATGTATTACAAATTTGTTTAAAATAGAGCTGTGCGGCGTATTGAGCATTAGCGAGAAGGCGCAGTGACTTTTCTTATTCTCATTCTGTCCTGCGGACGGCCCAAAGGGGCGTCGTATCGCGGACGCCCCTTTGGAATCCCCGCGCTCTTTTGTCGCGCGTGCAGAACTCACTTCGTTCAGACAAGCTGCACGCGCGGCAGACCCATGGTGTATGCAGGTAAATGGGATGGATTTAATTCGCTCATCGGCGGGCGCGAACTTGACTTCGTCTTCAACATGC
>JAZRWH010000144.1:0-3915 GCA_045599585.1 Myxococcota bacterium | reverse complement strand
TACCCGTTTCATCGGGGTTACCTGTACTGGGGTCTGTACCTGTACCGGGGTCTGTGCCTGTACCGGGGTCTGTGCCTGTACCCGGGTCTGTGCCTGTACCGGGGTCGGTACCTGTACCGGGGTCTGTGCCGGTACCGGGGTCTGTGCCGGTGCCGGGATCTGTGCCGGTGCCGGGATCGGTACCTGTTCCGGGATCTGTGCCTGTACCCGGATCTGTGCCTGTACCGGGGTCTGTGCCTGTACTAGGGTCGGTACCTGTACCGGAGTTGTTGCCTGTGCCGGAGGTATCTTTATCCTCAGTGACAGTTTGATTTGTTTTCGATGAATTTTTGCTACCCTCGTCATCGCAGGCACAAATTGAAAGAGCGAAGGCAACAGTCAAGCATGCGAATAGACCAAATTTATGCATAACAACTCCGTAGGATCAAAGACTGTAAGATTGTTTAGTGTGTACATGCGCCGCAGGCAGAGGGGGTAGCGGCGTATTGCCAAGCCAAGCATACCTAAATACAGCCACTCGCTTATCGCGTGACATTTTTGTTCGAAGCAAAGAATCGCGCTTTCGAAAAAGCGAGGCAATAGCCGCTCAGGGGGAGGCTTCCCCCCACCTCACAATCGATTGAGAGTATCGATTTTTGCGCACAAAGCAAATGCATATTGGCACACGTCGCATGAATCTTTGGGGCAAGAAACACAATGAACATTTGAACTATGAATTTTTTCAGGTATAATTCAAATTGGAGGTGTAAGCGGTTGATATAGGTGTAAAAAGAACGCATAGCATTCAAAAGACTACTGAACAGGCATAATTTTTAGAGCCAAGAAAGATCGATAAACGAGGTAATATGTTTAGGAAGGGTGACCGTTGTTTTCACGAGGATTACGGCAACGGGCTAATCAAGCGTGTGACGAAAAAGAACGTAGCACGAATCCATTTTGACCGCGAAACGGATCCCGAAGAGGACGTCTGGCTTTCTGTAGACGATATCGAAGAGGCGCTTCCCGAAGACGAGGTCGAAGAAGCGTTATCGTGGCGTGCGAAATCAGTGGACAGTCCAAAAGCAGGACTATTGGAGAGTGAACGCAAGCCCAAACGAGCGTTTAAAGCGCCAGTCATCTGTTCGCCGGCCAAAACAGTGAGCGAATTTGATACGAACGAGAAGACCGAAGATACCCCAAGCAAATCAGAGCGAGGTGCCATCAAGGTTTTGGAGCCAGTATCACCGATACGTCTTTACGAAATGCCGATGCCAGCCCCGAACATTGAGACCTTTTGCAACAAGTATACGCAATGTATTTCGGCAGAAATTTACGAATCGCGCAATCGTTTTAGACTTCGCCGCATGATGATCCATCATGGAGAGTGCGTCAATGCCGAAGCCGATCCCAAAGTCTACGCGCTCGAACTCGATTCCGAAGCATACTACCCGGATGGTGCGGTATTAACGATCTGGCGCAGCCGTCAAAGCGAGCAACCGCTAGGCTCTGCATCCGTAGCGTCGTGTGATGGAACATTTTTAATGATTGAGAGCAAGGATGATCTGCCCAACGACATAAGCGGCATGTACTATTCGATCGATGAAGCGGCCTTACTTGAAGCCCTCAACGATCGTCTGAGTGAATTGAAATCGCGCGCAGCATCGCCGATCGTCTCCGACCTTGTGCTGCATCCACGCGAATATGTGTTGCATCAACCGATTGCGCCAACCCAGCTAGGACAATCGAACGCACTAGAACGCGCCTGTCGTTCGCCCATCACCTTTATCTGGGGACCGCCCGGGACAGGCAAAACCGAAACGTTAGCACGTATTGTCCATGCACACATTGCCTTAGGTCATCGCATCCTCATGGTCTCGCAAAGCAACGTTTCAGTGGACGCGGCTATTCTGCGCGTACGACAACTCGACCCAGCCCCGAGGGACGGAAGCTGCGTGCGCTACGGTTATCCGCGAGCTCCCGAACTCGTCGAAAACGAGCACCTCACCGTATCCGTCATGGCACTCAAAACAAACCTTAAACGCTACGCCAAACGTACGGAACTTGCACGCGAACTCAGCAGAACGCTTCCAACAAATCCGCGCTACCTTGAAATACGCAAGGAAATCGAAAAGCTCAACGAATCTGTCATGCAGGAAGAAAAATCCATCGTTCGCAAAGCGAATTTTATCGCCACGACAGTCTCCAAAGCGGTCATTGATCGTTCGATCTACCAAGATAATAGCTTTGATGTCGTGCTATTCGACGAAGCTAGCATGGCGCTGGTTCCTCAAATCGTATTCGCAGCGAGCTTAGCCCAAGGCTATTTTGTTTGTGCAGGTGATTTTTCGCAGCTTCCGCCCATCACGCGAGCGAACCGCTCAGCACTCGAAGCAGATATTTACCAGTACACAGGCATTTCTGAAGCCGTTTCAAACCGACAAAGCCACGCCTGGCTTACGATGCTCGACACGCAGTATCGCATGCATGCCCAGATCGCCGATTTCGCGGGCCATCACATGTACAGTGGACTCCTCAAAAATGCCCCTTCGACCGACGAACGCAAAAGTATTGCGGCCTGTCGTCCCGTTTCGGGCGAAGCGATCGTTTTGCTTCACCTCGAAGGTTCGCAAGTGACCTCCGTCGATTCATCCAAGATCAACCTCATGAGTGCCTTGATGGCCTTCGGAACGGCCCTCAATATCGTGTACCAAAACCAGAGTATCGGTATCATCACACCGTACAGCCCCCAAGCACGTTTGCTCCGCTGCATGGCACGCGACTTTGCCGATGCCGAACCGTTCGCCTCAACGATTACCTGTTCGACCATTCATCAGTTTCAGGGCTCCGAAAAAGACGTTATCCTCTACGATGTTGCCGAAACTTCAGCGCGAAGCGTCATGCTCGTCAAAAACGAAAACAACTACGCCAACCGCCTCTTTAACGTCGCAATCACCCGTGCACGCGGCAAACTCTGCCTACTCGCTGACAAAGAATTCGTCTACAACCAGCTCCCCCAAAACCTCATGCTGACGTCGCTCGTTTTGAGCTTCTATCGTCATTCCGTCAACATCCGGAGACAATTCGACGCCGCAGTCTGTACTTTTCCCTATGCGATCATGCGCGCCTTCAACGGCGAAAAACTCGTGCAAGAAGTATCAGAAGACATCGCACGCGCTGACAGTTCAGCCTTCCTCCTCATGTCTCCCGACTTGCAATACTTTCTTCGCCAAACAGCCCTCATCGACCGCATTCTCGCGCGTCATGCCGTTTCGGCTCGCTTTAAACTCCACTTGTGCACACACAACCCAAGCCTCTTCGGACTTTCAGCAAAGCTGTTCACCGAAACAGACAGTCCCGAAACGCTCCTCCTCCTCGATCAGGAAATCCTTTGGTACTTTTATTTGTCTGCCCCTGACAAGTTTTGCGGCATTCGTTTTCGCGGCAAACAAACGATTCGTCGCATTCAGGCCATATTCTTCAGCGGCAATCGTTCGCGTTAGGCGCTCCGGCTATTGGCAAATGCCAATACGCCTACGCATGACGGCTATTGGTTTCACCAATACGCCGTCATTCATTTATAAAATACAAAGGTCAACCCAAACGTCCACCCGACAATAAATTACACAATTTTATATATCGAGTCACTGCTGTCACACAACATATTCTCATTAACTGTAACGAAATGCGCTCGTTACAGAATTTTATACTTTTCTTATTCTCATTCTGTCCTGCGGACGGCCCAAAGGGGCGTCGTATCGCGGACGCCCCTTTGGAATCCCCGCGCTCTTTTGTCGCGCCTTCTTTTGAGAGCTTTTGATACATTTCTTCGTCAACTTCCTCAATCCTTTCGGTTACAGCCTAATGGCTGCGCCCTCAAGGATTTTCGTTGTTTTCTCGAACTGTATTCAAACGCTCTCAAAATATAAAAGTTCCTTG
>JAZRWH010000143.1:0-11401 GCA_045599585.1 Myxococcota bacterium | reverse complement strand
TTATTCACGTGTTACTCACCCGTGCGCCGCTTTACTCGATAACCGAAGCTATCTTTCACGCTCGACTTGCATGTGTTAGGCCTGCCGCCAGCGTTCGTTCTGAGCCAGGATCAAACTCTCCAGTTTGATCTTGTATTTTTAGCTCTACCCTTTTCATGCAATGACGCGTAGCGTAGCTACGCGGTTTCATGGATTCGTTAGAGCATTTTAATTTTTTCATTGACGCGACGTAGATTCCTACGTCGTTACATATTTGGCTCGCACTTCTGCTGCAACATTATATATGTTGCTTTTACGTTTCTTTCTCTTTTTCGGTTTTCATCAGCCGTCGCAGAACTTCATTTCTGAGTTCCAGCGAACGAGGTGGGCTTATACGCGTGGCACCTACATCGGTCAAGATTTTTTTAATTTTATTGAATTAAAAACTTAAAATGCCGGGCGTATTTGCAAGCAAATAGCCCGGCAGCGAAGCCGTATTGAGCGTTAGCGAAATAGGCGACGCACAATGCCCATAAAATTCTCACAGCATTCTATACAATGCAGCCCTAACTCATGTATTTTGCGCAATCAGTGCGATCAAAACGCAAGTTTGACACCCAGAGACAGTGAAAGTCTGAAGTCAAAATACTAAGGAGAAAGCTCTATGAAGCGAAAACGATGGATCTATGCGGCACTGACTGCAACGATGTGCGCAACCGCATGCGAAGCAGAAGTGGTGCAATTGGAAAGCCGCGACTGCCTAGATTGCGGCGATAAAACGTGCTGCAGTGGCAGATGTGTTGACCTTGACACGGACGCAGAAGCCTGCGGTGCCTGCGGCGTCGTATGCGGTGCGGGCAAACAATGCATTGCCGGCGACTGCCAAACCCCGACAGATGCCTGCGGAGGATGCCAAAACGGATTGACCTGCTGCGGTACGACATGTATCGACCTCAATACAACCCCGAATCACTGTGGATCATGTGGAACACAATGTCCAAACGATATGATCTGCTCAGACGGATTCTGTAACGATTCCGAGATCGTTGCCTGTGATGAAAACTGCACGAGCCCAAGGGCATGTTGTGGCGAAAGCAGTGACCAAAAATGCGCAAACCTCGATTTTGACCGAAACAACTGCGGTTCGTGCGGAAACGTTTGTCCCGACGGCCAGGCATGTAAAAACGGCAAATGCAACGCCCCCACGGGCGTGTCATGTAAAGACGGATGCGGTTCGGGGGCATGCTGTGGCGATGCATGTGTCGATATCACGACGGATGCTTTACACTGTGGTTCGTGCGACATTGCTTGTGCGGATGGACTGTTTTGTCAAAACGGCAAATGCGTTCCTGCCTGTACGTGCGATCCGGGACAGATTTGTGATGCGCAAGGCGCATGCGTCCCGTCGTGCGGTGGCTTGGCCTGCGACAAAGACGAGATCTGCTGTGACAACAAATGCGTCGATGTCAACGCCGCGACTTCGTGCGGCTCATGCGACAACCACTGTACAGGATCGACCTCTGCCTGTTTTAATGGTCTATGTGTCACCCAATGCGACAAGGGTCAGACCCTTTGCGGCACGAGCTGCATCGATTTAAAAACCAACGACAACAACTGTGGATCATGCGGCAACAAATGCCCAACCAACACCATTTGTCAAAACGGCTCGTGCGCCTGCAAACCCAAAACCTGTGCAGATTTAGGCTACAGTTGTGGCACTACAGACGACGGCTGCGGAAATCAGCTCAACTGCGGCGAATGCGTTGAAGGTGAATCGTGTACAGATCATGTATGTGGATGCAAAGCAACGACATGCGCAGCGCAGGGTAAAAACTGCGGCACCATTGGCGATGGTTGCGGAAACCAGCTTAACTGCGGTTCGTGCGGAAATGCACAGACATGCACCAACAACGTCTGTGGCTGTAAACCCAAAACTTGCTCAGAGCTTGGTAAAAATTGCGGCTCTGTCAACGATGGTTGCGGAGGAACGCTCAACTGCGGTTCGTGTTCGGGCGATCAAGAATGCAAATCCAATGTCTGCACACAAAAAGCCTGTACACCGACCACATGCGCTGCACAGAACAAAAACTGTGGCACCATCGGTGACGGATGCGGCAAAACGCTCAACTGCGGTACCTGCTCCGCAGGGTCAACTTGCACCAACAACGTCTGTCAATGCACACCAACGACGTGCGCAGCACAAGGCAAAAACTGCGATTCGATCAATGACGGATGCGGCAAAACGCTTAATTGCGGCTCCTGTGGTTCGGGCTCGACTTGCAGTAACAACGTCTGTGTATCAACCGTTGATCCTTATCCCAAGCGTACCAGTATCAAAGGCATTCAACCCGACTTTCAGGATCCCAATCAGATTATCGGAAACGGCGGTGCAGGCGTCGCCATGAACCTCGTCTGGATGAATTGGCAACCAACCAAAAAATCTTCCTGCAGCAACGGTGAAGTTCTCTACGACGGCTATTGCTTCTCCGTAGACACCAACACCGTGAACCATATTAAACGTTACTCTGACGCCGGACTCGTCGTTACGGCCGTCGTCTACGGCCCACCTGCTTGGGCGCGCCGTTCCTGCACGGGCGTCGTCGCCGATTACTTCTGCGCTCCAACCGACGCCGGTGCCGTCGACTATGGACGCTTCGCAGGCTTCCTTGCGAACTATTTTAATGGCCGTAACGGTCACGGACGTATCGCCGACTTCGTCATTCACAACGAAGTCAACGCTTCCGAATGGTTTAACTATGGCTGTTCCAAAGGCAATTGCAACGTCGATACCTGGACGACCATCTACGCACAAAGCTGGAACAACGCCTACGACTACGTCAAAAAAGAACAGCCCAATGCAAAAATCCTCATTTCTTTCGAACATCACTTCGGCTCAACGTTCGATAGCATGCTCAACACCGCTCGCCCCGTCGTCAGCGCCGAAACATTCCTCGGCAAACTGATTCCAAAACTCGGTTCCCGCGACTGGCGCATCGCCTGGCACGCTTACCCCCCTGATCTCACCAAACCTGCTTTCTCGCCCAACGATTGGCCCCGCATCACGTTCGGCAATATCGGCGTACTCGCTGGATGGCTCCGCAAGAACTACCCCAACGACCCACACGCTTGGGAAATTCAACTCACCGAAAACGGCATCAACGGCAACGGCTCCGCGATGCGTACTACGCAAGCTTCTCAACTCTGCCAGGCTTTCCGCAACATCAACGGTACCCCCGGCATCGAAAGCTTCATCTATCATCGCCTCGTCGATCATCCCACGGAAGTCGCAGCCGGACTCGCGCTCGGGCTTTGGGGCACTGGCGGCGCTTCTGATACCAAACCCGCATGGGCCGTCTGGGCCTACGCTAACCGAAATGTCGCCGCTGGATACCCCTCGTGCGGCTTCGAAGACCTTCCCTACATCCGAATTCGCCGCGGATTCAACAGTTCCAACAATATGCACTGGGTCACAAGTCGACAGTTCCCAAGTGGCTTCAAAGAAGAGTCTTCCTGGCGCATTCTTCGCGATCCTGCTGCTAATACTAAGGTCATTTACGAATGCCGTGTAGGTGGTGCCGCCGGAGCGCACACCATGCCATCGACGGATGCCAACTGCGAAAACCAGTTTAACATGGGCCCCCTCGGTTATATCTACACCACACAAGTCTCGGGCTCTATCGCGCTCTATCGTTGCTACGTTCCAAAAACCGGGTCACACTTCATCTCGACGTCGGCCACCTGTGAAGGTCAAACCAAAGAGTCACTCATCGGCTACGTCATGCCCTAATTTCTTTTTTTGACGCGCCGGCTTTTCACTCGCAAGCGAGTTCAATACGCCGGTCGCAGGGCGGCTATCGCAAATGCGATACGCCGCCCTTTTTCGTTTTTCTCGCAGTGCAAAATGGCTCCGTAACGCTTTATTTATGAGAAGAAATACAACAACGATGAATAACAGAATAAAATAATTAAATTATTTTTACAATTTTAATTGATTTTTAAAAACTATCATCTAAATTCCTTAATCAGGAAGTTTGGAGTAATTGTTTTAAAACTATTTTCTTAGGAGGATAAAATTCTATGCATTCTAAAGTAAATGAAGCAAATCCAAATCTTAAATTTCGAAATCGCCAAAGACACTTCAACGATGAAAGTCTTAAGCCTATCACAACAGGAATGCGAGTAAATCTATATGTATCTGATCGCCAGGCCTCTCATGCTCCACGCGTCAAATGTGCTGCCGTTCCTGGCAAAAGTATAGATAATAAAACTGATGCTTTTTATTATTATGACCATCACCAATGGATTCAAAAAAACCCTGGAAAGGTTCGCCCGAAAGATTTAGACGATTTAGAATTATTTCTAAAACTCAATACAGATATCCTTCTACGTCTATGGCTTGATAAGGATTATTCATTTAATCAATTTAAGGCCAGTGTCCAAAAAATCCCTCGAAAAAGAAGAGATACAGCAGAAAGTTTACGTGTTCTGTTACACAAACGTCGTATAATAGTGAGATATCTGGATGCTCTCATAGCCTATCATCTACGACTGCGACAATTGCGTATGAAACTTAAAGCATATTGTTCAGTTTCTTAACACAACGCTCTTGGGGAGATCAACGATGTCTAAAAAAGGAAGAATTAAAAAAAAGAAAGACAAAGCTCAGATAGCGTATGCCCAAAAGATGGCAAATGCCTGCTACTACTTGGTGTATAGCATAGCCTGTCGCTATACAGACAAATTTCCAAGAGTATATACAGACAATATACTTGTCTTTTATTCTGATAGACTGATAGAATCAGCTATTAATCATTCTAATGAAAGTAATATCAGAGAGAATGTTTTAGCTGCCTGCAAACTAGCATTAGAGCCAGAGTGTATTCCTCATGCTACCGATGTTTATTTTGACTTTTTATATAAGGGGTTTTATGGCTTATCACTATCCTCGAAAGGCGTTCTCATTACCCCACAAAATTTGATCTTCGTAGCAGAGGATAAACGTCTGATTGAAACATTCAGGGATCTAATTACAAAAGTCAAAGCTTCAAAAGAGTGTCAAGAATGGGAACGTAATTCTCGAACTTATATAAAAGAAATGGAAGACGAGTGGTTTCGCGAACAATATGATGAGTATTTCAACGATCCATTATCTGGAGCATGGGAATTTTTTTACCAACTAGTCATAAATGAAATTGCCAAGTTGGAATGGCTCGACGAAGCTTTTATCGAACAGCTTAAACTCAAGCTTGAAAAGTATAAACCCGTTGATGAAGCTTACTATCAATGGGAAGATGAATTGTATGAAAAATATTACGATCCAAGCTTTTATGAGGGATACCTCAAACGCAAAAAATCGGGATATAGAGACATTGGATTTTTGTATTTCTATCAATAAACACAAAAGCACTGCTGTCCCACAAAAGTTTCGTCAAACGTCATCTATTGAGGGACAACAACGGCTCAAAAGCTGTTTGTCATAGTATGATTGTACAATACATAATCTATCGATCTTAAGCAGCGTTTTATTTGATCAACGCGATAAAGAAGTTGCGACTTTGTCAAAAACAAAAAAGGCGGCGCGTATTGAGCGAGCATTCGTGTCAAGCCATCCGTGTAGCGACGTAGCATGTTACGTCGCCACGGTGGCGGCACGGATAGCGAGGGAGAAGCGCCGCCAAGCCGAGCGTATCGCGTGCGATAGCTCGGCCCTAACTTATATAAATAAGCGATAATTACAGAATTTCGATGATGCAAGAAGACGAACAATGTGCAGGCGCCTTAGGATCGGCATAGTCGCATTCTTCGCCATACTCGCGCTGTACAATGCCGTCGCCGCAGCGAACACCGAGTTTGCACTTCGTAGAGCAGACATTGTAGGTGTTATCTTTGTTTTGAGCGCCGTCATCGCACTCTTCGCCGTTAAGCGTATCGATGATGCCATCACCACAGCGAGGGGTTTCATAGGCACAATTGAGCCCGCAACCACCGTAAGTACCGTCGTTTTTGCCGTCGTCACAAACTTCTCCGAGAGAGGGTGTAACGATACCGTCGCCGCAATAAGGACGTTTGCAAAGCGTCGTACACATATCATCGTTTGAACTATTGGCGTCATCGCATTCTTCGCCGGCAGCTGTATCGACAATGCCATCGCCACAGCCGGAAATACGGCAAGTGTTGAGACAGTTGGCACGATAATCGGGATTTGTCGCATCCTTAATGGCATAATCACACTGTTCGTGTTCATCGAGCTTGCCGTTGCCGCACGTATCGGGCTTAAGCTTGCAGGATTTTTTATCGCACCACTCGACACCCGCTTCGCCACCGTCACACTGTTCGCCAGCTTCGATCTTGCCGTTGCCACAGAAGGGCTTGAGTCGACAATTGAAGCAGCCTTGACGCTCAGCGACATCGTCTGCGATATGGCCGGCGATGTCGCATTCTTCATCGCCACGAATAATGCCGTCACCACAAACGGCGTCACACGTACTCTTACCCATCGAAACAAAACCCGACAATGTCAGTTTGTAGGAAGAGCCGCCACGGCAGCGTTCGGCGTGGAACATGTCTATCGCGTAAATGCCGCCAGGATACATGTGGAACTTGGATGCAGCTGTTGCCGTATCGAGCGTGATGGACTTCTGCCACTGCGGATGGATACCGCCGACATCGACGCCAAGACGACCGTTAAAGAAGACCCAAACATCGTCGTCACCATCGAAGGTAAGCGTTTCACCGCCGCTATACTTAAAGTAAGTTTGGAAGTGGGATGTAAATTCGCCGTTACCGCTGCCGTCCGAGCCCGCAAAACCATAGCCATCGTTGTTA
Source organism: Myxococcota bacterium (assembly GCA_045599585.1). Taxonomy (GTDB): domain Bacteria; phylum Myxococcota_A; class Bradymonadia; order UBA4248; family UBA4248; genus RGIG464. Next base: position 4,597 of record JAZRWH010000143.1, on the reverse strand, counting down.
CCGAGCGGCCAGAAGCTGTTCTTCGAATCGAAGAGGTACTCGTTTTCTTTGCCAGCAACTTTGTTGAACGAAAGCGTCTTTTCGATACGTTTGTTGATGCCAGGAACATCGTGGTACCACCATTTGAAGACTTCGGGACAGGTATAAAGAAGTTTGCAATTCGTGCCTTCGGTACCGTCAGAGTAAATATTTTCCATTGGGGCAAGATCGGGCGTTCCGTCTTTGCCCAGCATGTCTTTGACGACGCCAAGACAATGAGAAGCCGGGCAATAAGAGTTAAAGTCGGGGCTTGGTCTGCCAACTTGGAGTAAATAGCCACTGTTGTAGCCGCCGATGTTGCTTGCGTAACGATACGTCGAAGCACCAGGTTTGCACGAAGCAGGAAGACTGTTGTAGAGCTCCGAAGAGACGTAACCATCCGTACCGTCGGATGCACTGTGACCATTAAATTTAATAAAATCGTGGTAGACGATCGGAAGATTCAGTGTCGCAGGCGTACCGCTGGTCTTGACTTCACAAGCATAGCCTCTTTCGATCTTACACGTACTTGAGCATCCGTCGCCATTGATCAGATTGCCATCGTCACATTCTTCTTCACCTTCGATGACGAGATTATCGCCACAGGTCGGTTTACAACCAAACGTGTTGCATTCGTAGATCGCTTCAATCTCACAAACAGGACTACAACCATCACCGGCAATCAGATTACCGTCGTCACACTGCTCGCCTTCGTCGAGCTCACCGTCGCCGCAAGACCCCTGAATACAGGCTGCACCTGGTGTTGGACAACGCCACCCCGGAACAATCTGACATTTGTCGGTACAACCTGCCGTTTTGTTGTTTCCTTCGTCGCAACGTTCTATGCCTTCAAGTTTGCCGTTGCCGCATGAAGCAGACTGCGTACAATTTTTGCCATTTTCGTCGCAGACCCAACCAAATTCAATCTGACAAGTGTTCGAGCAACCATCGCCGTTTGTCGTATTGCCGTCGTCACAAGTTTCATCGCCCGTCATCAAGCCATCACCGCACTTGTCCATCAAACACGGCTTACCTGGCGTTGGGCAATAATAGCCCTCTTCGCGCTTACAGTTTTTAGCGCACCCGTCGTTATTAGCGGTGTTGCCATCGTCACATTCTTCTTCGCCGGCTCGAATGCCGTCACCACATGCGCGAGCGATACAATGATTATCTTCGCAAAGGTAGCCAGCCTCAACTTGACAAGCCGGCGAACAACCATCGCCGGCAATCTGATTACCGTCGTCACATTTTTCGCCGTACTCAGCTTCGACAATGCCGTTACCACACGTCGTAGTACAAACAGAGGGCTTCGAGGCTGTCGCGGGGGTGCAACTATAGCCTTTTTCTACGAAGCAAAGCGACGAACAACCGTCGCCCGATTGGGTGTTACCGTCATCACATTCCTCGTCGTCTTCGATCGTTCCGTTACCGCAATGAATCTGGTAGCACATACTTTTGCCGTCCACTTTCGAACATCGGTAGCCGCTTTCGATCTGACATTTATCGGAACAGCCATCGCCGTTCGTCGTATTGCCATCATCACAGATTTCGTCATGCGATACGATGCCATCACCGCAGTAATTCACTTTTTTACAATCGAGTGTACAGCCGTTGTATTCGTTCGATGTATCGTGACCACCCGCGTCGCACTCTTCGCCATTTTTAAGATCAACAGGGCTAAGGAGTCCGTCGCCGCAGTAGTGCGCAATCTCACAGTTTAGGCCACAGTCGGCTTCACTCGAACCGTATTCGACGTTGAGCGCGCCGTAGTCACACTCTTCATCGCCTTCGATTGTGTCATTTCCACAGTCGGCCGAAGCGCATTTGTTGCCTTCGAGTGGACAGGTATAACCCGATTCGATCGATTTACAGTCAGCAGAGCAACCGTCACCCGATTTGGTATTGCCGTCGTCGCACATTTCACCGCTGTCAAGACGACCGTTACCGCAAAGCGATTGACACTGTTGACCCACTTCGGGGCAAATAAAGCCAGGCTCAATTTGTTTGCAATTGTCAGAACAGCCATCGCCGCTCGTCGTGTTGCCGTCATCACAAATTTCGTCATTTTCAAGAATGCCATTGCCGCACACAGGGTCTTTATTAGGATTAGGATCAGTTCCTGAACCGGGATCGTCTTTGGGCGTGCACTTACCACCTTCTTTGGGGCACGTGTAATTCGCTTCAACAGTCTTACAGTCAGCGGAACAACCGTCGCCCGACTGAGTGTTGCCGTCATCACACTTTTCCCCATCCCCTACCACAGAATCGCCACACACAGCCTCATCGCCGCTGGGTACGCTTGGCACCGTGTCCTCGGAGCATGCAGCTGCCGTCGTAAGTAAAAATGTAAGGATCACTGGCAGTAATTTTTGGGATCTCATAAGGATAACCTCTTCGTATGCATTTAACGTTACATTTTGCGGTGCTAAAAACAGCAACACCCCGCTTTTTAGGGCGGGGTTACACAAATCAGCGCCCGTTTGTAGTCTAACGGACGCTGAACAAGTTCGCAATCAATGCGATCTTTTACGATCAATAAATTATTTCAGACCGGAAGAGAGGCCTGCAGCCATCCCCTGTGCAAAGGCCGAAAGGAAGTCGATTTGATCTTTGGAAAGATCGATCTGGGCTTTAAGATCGGATTTGGATGCAGAGATCGAATAGGCTTTTGCGAGGAAACCGAAACCGAGATCGTTGATCGAAGGATCGGAAAGGATTCCACTAAGCGTGGAGTTGAGGGCAGCAGCACCATCAGCAGCGGCAGCATCGGATTTCATCTTCGCAACAGCTTTGATGACGAGACCCGAAACAAAGTTAATGCTGGCAGAGAATGAAGACATCTGATCAGCTTTAAAGGCTTTGCCGTTTTCACCTTCGATCACACCATCTTTAAGAGCTTTGAGATCATCAGCCGAGAAGACGTAAGCGGCCCAGATATCAGCCTTTTTATCTGCGTTCTGATACTGTTTGTAGAGCGCGGAATTGCTCTTAATCGGCTTGGCTGCTTTGCCTGCTTCTTTAGAAGCGAGTACGGCTTTGACTTCTCGTTCGCTACCGAAGACGATGCGATGGCTGTCGAGAATTGAAAGCCACGCGTTCGATTTGCGATTAATATATACAACGGATTTGCCTACTTCACGACGTTCGAATTTATCGGCTTTTGCAGCAATCTCTGCTTCGAAGGAGGGAAGAATAGCCTTGAGGTCTTTTTTGATCTCAACGACTGAAACAAATTCGGATTTGTCGAGATCAGAAGGAATAGCGATGACGACAAGATCAATATCGGATTCGCTGATCGCACCACCCGTCCATTTGTCGAGTTCAGCTTTGCCTTTCTGATAGTTCGCTGCAAAGCTGGGATCCGTGACGACGTCTTTATAAACTTTGCGCGAAGAAAGCTGATCAACTTCAATACCAGCAACACCAATGTAATCTCCCGAAAAGAGATCGATGGTGGGAAGGTCTTTAGCCATGACGCTAGAGGCGAACGTAAAGGAAAGTGCAATCAAACCAGCTGTAAGAAAATGTCTCATGTGTATGCTCCTTAAGGGAAATAGCCAAGATACGGCAAAAACTCATTTTGATGCAGCGCCCTAACCACAATTTATTGCGGCCTTTTTGCATGTTCCTTTTGCGCCAACTTTGGAACACTGACAACCTATTTCGCAACAAGCATGCCATAAAGTTAAACAAAAAAGTTAACCGATCCATTCCTGCTTATGTTTTTGCGTGTATGCGATGCGCCCTACTATGATAAACACCTTTCACAGGTGCGATCCAACTCGCTCAAAACGTCGAATCGCGACGATCTGCGAGTGTTGACTCAATGAACATAGGGAGCTTGAAAAATGTCCGAACACGATCTTGAAACGCTTAATCGCGAAATCGAAGACGCCAAAGTACAGTTGAAGCCTCAGATCGAATCGATCTGCGATGTCATCTGCAACGACCTGCCCAATTTTGTACTCAAACAAGTCAGAGCAGCCTTCATCGACGACGTAACTTATGCAGAATCCAAATCAGACAGCGAACTTTCTGCACTTAAAACGCGTATTGCTGAATTTGGAAACAACCTAAAAGCGGAAATTCGATCGAAACTCGTTGCCGACATGGAAACCTGGTGGAGCGCAACAGTGTCTCTTGAACGCACAGGCAAGACACTTGAAGGGAACAATGGCGTTTGGGCCGTGCTTTCAGAAATCGCGCCCAAGATCTCCGCATTCATCGCTGGCGAAGGCATGGCAACACTTTCGATCACCTACGCCACCCCTGCTCGCTTTATCGACGGCAAATACCTCCCCGGCATGATCGAAAAGTACTGGGCACAACTCGCGGCACTGCGCGCGCTCGAAGAAGAACGCATCGCCGTCGACAACGAAGCCCGCAAAACCCGTCAAGCCTCGCGTTGGGATGCGCTCTAACCTCGTTTTTTTTGAGATGGGGGAAGTCGGAAAATTGTCAATCCAAATGCATATTTGAGTAAACCATTTCCGGTGTCTTCCAACCAAGTACTTTTCGAGGTCTCTGATTAATTTCATTACAGACACGTTTGATATAGCTGTCAGAGACCTTAGTAAAG
>JAZRWH010000142.1:0-27786 GCA_045599585.1 Myxococcota bacterium | reverse complement strand
ATTACCAGTATTGCCATAATTATTATTACCGCCATACTGTTTAACGATATCATCAACACCGTACTGCTTGAGAATATCATCAGCAGTCTGTATCTGTGCATTATGAGACGACGGATTAGTCGTATTACCGTAACTATTATTGCCCGTATTGCCGTAGTTCTGAGTGTTTACACGGTTGTTCGTGCCCGTGTTGCCGTAGTTCTGCGTATTACCGTAACTATTATTGCCCGTATTACCGTAATTCTGCGTATTTACGCGATTGTTCGTGCCCGTGTTACCGTAGTTATTATTACCGTAACTATTATTACCCGTGTTACCGTAATTCTGCGTGTTTACGCGATTGTTCGTGCCCGTATTGCCGTAGTTATTATTACCGTAACTATTATTACCCGTGTTACCGTAATTCTGCGTGTTGCCGTAGTTATTATTACCGCCATACTGTTTAACGATATCATCAACACCGTATTGCTTGAGAATATCGTCGGAAGTCTGCACCTGTGCACTATTAGATGGCTGATTGGCTGTATTGCCGTAATTATTATTACCACTGCTATTGCCGCCATACTGGTTGACGATGTCATCGACGCCATACAGTTTAAGAAGATCATCAGCACTGTAGTCTTGAGCTACAGCATCCACAGATGAACCGAGAGCTAATGCACAGAAGAATAACATATAACGTTTAAACATCATGCAGCCTCCAAAACCAATATTTTATGAATGATTTAATTAATCGAACGCGATTTCAGAATACTTACGCACAAAGCGATAATCTTCGTCAGGTATTTAAGTCGTACACTGCCTTACAGTGCGATCAATCTACTAATATGTAAAATTTGTGCCGTCAAGCAGACGTTTTTCAATTGGGCAACAAAATTGTTACGGCTCCATAGAGGCATATGTCATAAAAATTGGTGAGCACATCAACGCGTAGCGTTCGAAGCGCGGCGTTGTTATGATTTTTTTGCGCACTGCTTACTTGCATCCCCCCGTCCGTAGAAGCCGTAGGCGAGACGGGTGGGGATGAAGCGCGCCGAAGGCACGCTGGTACCTGACTGAACTATAACAATATAATGTTACCGTTCAACCGGTTCGGAAAAATATAGAAACAAGGGGAAGGTAAACGCCCCCTCATTTTCCCACAGGCCTTAAACATGCAAAAAAAGGTGGAAACAAAGCAGCACGCAAACCTCATTACAAAACGTCTTTACATTATTAAGATTATGTAATATGATTAAGTAAAAGCACATGTATCTCATCGTGCCAATAAAACAACACATGCTACAAAGGTTTTAAGTAATGAAAATTTGGCATAAAAATTTCCGGGGGGGGGGTAATCGGTTCTCTCAAATAGTCGTTTCAATGGATAATTCGTTATTCCTCACGTCTCTTTGCTTGAACAAGGAGGCTGAATAATGGATATGTCATCCTCTGTCTCCGTTCTAAATAACCAGCAGAATACCGTTGTCGATGCGTTAAAAAACAATATCGCGAAAAAAGCAGATGTCTCGATTGCAACATCGTGTTTTAGCCTTTACGCCTACGAAGCCATTAAAAAACAACTCGATCAAATCCGTGCGCTAAGAATTTTATATACTTCACCCGCATTGATTTCAGAAGATACATTTGAACCCGCTGTCGATGCACTTCTGGGGATTCAATCTGAACGCGCCAAAACGCTTTCGCTTCAACAATGTTTACTTGCGCGAGACCTCGCACGAACCATTCGTGATAAAGCTCAGGTTCGTTCTCAAAATATAGAAAATCCTGCTGCAGCGATCACATGTATTCAAAATGACTCTTCGCATTGCGCAATCATGCCCGGTCACGAAATGACTTACGAAGGCCTTGGGCTGGCGCCGTCAAATAAACCCTATATGGCGCAATGCCTCAACGGACTCATGGCGATGCCCATGACGCAAATGTTCGATATGCAATGGGCTGCTGGCGTCGATATAAAGAATAAATTCGTCGATCGACTTGTAGATATTTCACGCGATAGATCACCGCGCGAAATATATGAATACGCCCTTTGGCGCATGTTTGAACAGGATTCTACCGGCAAAAATATTAAAGATGTCGGCATCGCAAATACAAAAATATATCAAAGTTTATACAACTTTCAGCGCGATGCGATGATCGGTATCATCGAAAAAATAGAAAAATATAATGGCTGCATTCTTTGTGATTCCGTCGGTTTGGGCAAAACATTTACAGCACTCGCAGTCATAAAATATTATCAATCACACAATGATAATATTCTCGTGCTTTGCCCCAAAAAGCTGCGCGATAACTGGGAAATTTATTTACAAAATTCGGCGGTCAATCCGCTCGTCGAAGATCGATTCAATTATAAATTGCTCAATCACACAGACTTGACTCGATTTAACGGAAAATCCGGTGATATCGACCTGGCGACGCTCCGACTCGATAACTTTGATCTCATTGTTATTGACGAATCTCACAATTTCCGCACCGATTCGAGTGAAAAAGAGAATGCCAAACCCACGCGCTACAAGCGTTTGCTCGAGGCCCTGCAGTCCGGATGCAAAACCAAAATCCTCATGCTCACGGCGACACCCGTCAATATTAAATTAAAGGACCTTCAAAGCCAGATCAATTTTATTACCGAAAAAAATGACGATGGTCTCCAAAATGCCGGCATTGAAAGTATCAAAGATGTCATTCGCAGATCACAGCGCGATTTTAACGAGTGGATGAAGCTCGACGACGATATGCGTAATCTCACGAGCTTCATGGAAAACATGAACCCCGACTACTTCACGCTGCTCGAAACACTCACCATCGCACGATCACGTCGACAAATTGAGCATTTCTACGATACGAATGACGTCGGCAAGTTCCCGACGCGCGAAGTGCCTAGAAACATCACCCCAACGAGTCTCATGAACAACGGGCAGGATGTTTCTTTACAGGATATCTCCGATAAACTGCTTACGCTCAAACTCGCCGTTTATGCCGAACTCAACTACATCAAACCCGAATGCCGCAATAAACCTGAATATATAAAATTTTTTGAAAATAAATTTAGCGATGTGGGACGCGAACGAACGACGATCAAACTCATGCGTGCCAACTACCTCAAACGCCTTGAGTCACACATTCAATCATTCGTAGAGTCGATCAATCGCCTCAAAAACCTGATCGAAGAAAAACTGAAGGTAATTGAAGAGATCAGTTCAAACAACCTCATCGATTCGCTCTACGAAAGTTTGTGCAGCGAAGGCGACCTCGAAACAGAAGAATTCGACGACGACGAACTCGACGAACTCAATAATGCGCCCAAAACAAAGGTCGATCCCCACGACCTCGATTTGCTCAAATGGCGCCCAGACCTCGAAGACGATCTCGCAATCCTTAACAAAATCCTCGACATCGTTTCTTCGATCAATGCCGAAAACGACGGAAAACTCGCCGAATTGCTTAACAACATTGAAGACAAATGGACAAATCCGCTCAACGTCATCGATGGCCGTCCCAACAAAAAAATTATACTATTCACCGCATTCAGCGATACGGCAAAGGAACTCTATAACGAGCTGGCGCCTCGTTTCCTCGAACGCGGTATTTACACGGGACTCGTCACCGGCACATGCTCAAAATCGAATCTCGTTTTGCCAAAAGCCGCGAAAGCCGTGCTCCCGTGCGACCGTTTTAGCAACGTACTCACGCACTTTTCGCCGCGTTCCAAATCGCGCCAGAGCATTCTGCAAAACGCCAGAGTCGACAGCGAAAACCTCCCCGAAATCGACGTCCTGATTGCAACCGACTGCGTCAGCGAAGGCCAGAACCTCCAGGATTGCGACTACTGCATTAATTACGATATTCACTGGAACCCCGTACGCATCATTCAGCGTTTTGGGCGAATCGATCGAATTGGCAGCAAAAATACAAAGATTCAGCTCGTCAACTTCTGGCCAATGCGCAACCTCGACGAATACCTCAATTTGAGCAAACGCATCAAAGAACGCAGTGAATTGATGGATCAGACGGCCACTTGTGAAGGCAGTATCATCGAGTCCAACCGCTCAAAACAAGGCGATCGCGAGTTCGGTTTTAGAGGCAAACAGCTCGAAACGCTTAAACAGCGCGTCGTCAATCCCGAAGAAATCGACGGCTCCATCCCGCTTACCGACATCAATTTGAGCGAGTGGAAAACGGAATGCATGCACTTTGGGGATGATGCAGAACATGCGCGTACGCTCAATCGAATGCCGCGCGGCATCTTTGCGGCAGCCCCTGCCACGCCCGATACGCCTGCCGGTTCCGCGTTATTCGTGCTCAAAGCTCTCACCACCGATCATCGCAATGCCGAGTCGCCGCTTTTCCCGTATTGCCCAATCCTCATCGACAAAGACGGCAAAATCCTCGCGCAATATCGCTCGCCCAACAAAATATTGTCGATCCTGCGCGACACCTGCGCCACGCATACCTGCATCGACCTCGAACTTTTGGGCGATTTCGCCATCGCGACGCGCAAAGAAGCCGACATGGCGCCCTACGCCGCACTTCTGCAAAAGGCGATCGAATACATCGACGGTGTGACGAGCGAAACTGGTCAAGCCTCCTTGTTCCGAAAAGGCGGCACGTCCTTTAATAATGCAGCTTCTGGAAATTATGAACTCATCAGCTACATTATTTATCGCGAAGCGTTACACAATATATAGGAGGAGAAATGATGTTCGATTTTCACCTCCCCACACGTTGTCGCATCGACCAACTCATTGCCAAAAAAGTCATCGTTCAATACGGCAAGCCATCCCCAGAAGAAAAGCGCCTTTTGACCTCTGATGTAGCGCGCATCACGGATCGATTTATGCTGCGCCCCGATCTGTTCACTTGCCCAATATATAAAGACAATGAGCGACTTTATGATGAACTCCATATCCTCGATCTCGAATTGCGTAACGCAGAACATGCTGCGATCCTCGAAGATATGTTATTCCGCGCAATTCCTTACCCCATCATCATTTGCAGCATCTGCGACGGCAAATGTCGCATCTCATCCGCGCTCATTCGAACTAACCAGAATCAATCGGACAAAAACGTCATCGAGTCCATCATTCGAACACACTGGCTCACTCCCGCCGATATTCAAACGGACGAGCTCGATATCACCAAGCTTAACACTAGCCACCTTTATGCACTTGCAAGTGATTTCTACGATGCACTCTGTCGACTGAAGCTCAAAGCATTCCATCCACAGATATTCGATATCCCACGCGAACGCGCTCGTCAGTGGCTAACCGAACACGACGCCCTGGTCCAACGATTGGAATTGCTAAAACAGGCACTCCATCGCGAGCACAGCATTTCGCACCGTCTGGAACTCGTCGCGCAATTACAAAAATTACAAACACAAATCGACAATCTCATTTCCAATTCAAATTAACCCACAACCGACTGGGAATGATTTGGATTGGGAATGGGCTCGGCTATGCCTACGGCATACGCCTCGCTAATGCGCCTATTTCATACGGCGCATTGGGCTCGCCTTCTCGCGCCCACCATACAGCTGCGTAGCGTGATACGCAGCTACATGGTGGGCGCTCAATACGGCTCGCCTTATTCAGAATCGTTCCCCAACAGGAGAACACCATGCAACGCCTCGATGGTAAAACACCAAACACTGCAAAACAGACGACTTCAACGCTTAAAGACCTCTTAAACGAACCAGCCATTCGTGAACGCATTGAGCAAATCTGCCCTGATGCAATAACGGATGGCGAGTTACAGATGGATTTACTCATAGAAGCAATGGGAAAATATCGCGTTACCGACGATATCACCAAACTCGAGGTCGACGACTCCGAACGCTACGAATTTCGCTGGAGTGGTAAGCAAAAAGCTAAATATGAATCGCAGAAACCATCGACGGGCACACTTCGCCCATGTCCCGAAGAATCTAAAAACTGGAATACGACAAAAAATCTCTACATCGAAGGCGACAATCTCGAAGTTCTTAAAATTCTGCAGCGCGCTTATGCCGGTAAAATCAAGATTATATACATCGATCCCCCCTACAACACCGGTCACGACTTCGTCTATAAAGACGACTATACCGACAACATGGCTAACTATCTCAAACAAACAGGCCAAGTTGATGAAAATGGCTGCGCAACATCGACCAATACCGCCAAGGATGGGCGCTTTCATACCAATTGGCTCAATATGATGTATCCGCGCCTTCGACTTGCGCGTAACCTGTTGACCGAAGACGGCGTTATTTTCATCTCCATCGACGACAAAGAACAGGCAAATCTGAAAAAGATGTGCGACGAAGTGTTTGGAAGTGAGAATTTTTTTACATTAATAGTCGTTCAATCAAATAAACGAGGACAAACTTATAAACAAATCGCAAAAACTCATGAGCATATACTTGTTTATGTTAATTCTGAATTAACAGAGTTAAATGAATTACAAAAAAAAGGAGATTCCGATGATTTAAATTTACTTGATGATATCGGGAAATATAACATCCGAGAATTGCGCAATAGAAATCCAAAATTTGGAAAATTCAACCGTCCAAACTTATTTTATAGCATTTTTGTAAACGACAAAGTGATCGATGAGGAAGGTTTTAATCCTATATCACTGTATAAATCTGATCTTTATAATGTTGAAGTAACACCACTTAATTCAAAGAATAAAGAAAGTTGTTGGAGATGGGGAAAAGAATTGCTTTCAAAGAACATTAATGATAACACTCGAATTAGTAATGTTGTTGCAAAAATAAAATCGGATGGTGGATACAATATATATGAAAAGTATAGAAAGAATACATATAAAGCAAAAACAATATGGGATGATGTAGCATTTATTACAGAAAAAGGAACCGTTGAATTAAATGATTTGAATCTATCAAAGTATTTCGATTTTCCAAAACCAGTTATGTTACTTAAACAAATATTAGAGTTGTCAATTTCATCCCCCGACTCCATCATCCTTGACTTCTTCAGTGGCTCAGCAACCACTGCACATGCTGTGATGCAGCTCAACGCAGAAGACGGCGGCAAGCGCAAGTTTATCATGGTGCAATTGCCCGAAGTTTGTGATCCTGAGAAAGATGCGGCTAAAGCCGGTTATAAAAACATCTGCGAAATCGGCAAAGAGCGCATTCGCCGTGCGGGCGATAAGATCGTCGAAGATCTTAACAAAAAAGGCAAAACAGAAGATGCCGCCAAGCTCGACACCGGTTTCCGCGTGTTCAAACTGTCCGAGAGCAACATGAGAAAATGGCAGCTTGAATTAGCGGATGTAAGTGACAAAAATGAGATCGAAAAAATGGCGATTGCTGGTATTTTAGCGGCAAAGAACACGATACGTCGCGATGAAATTGCTACCGAAAACGAACGCCGAAAAGAAGCAGGTCTTGCGCCCTTTGATATCGATTTATGCGTGGTATTCGAGTGGTTGCTCAAATATGGGGTCACGCCCGATTGCTCGATCAACACCGATATGGTTGGCGGACACAAGGTTTACGTCATTGGTGGCGGGGCATTCATGGTTTGTTTGGAGCACGGCCTCAATAGCGCATGGGCGCGCGAACTCATTGCGTATCGAGACAAATGCTACGCCTGGCTTAGTCAGGATGACGAAACAGCTCGCCTGCAGATTATCGCAGACAGCTGGCACGTCATGGTTGCCGACGAGGCATTTGCAAATGCAAGCGATCTCATCAACGTCAATAAATACCTTTGCGACAACGGATTAATGGATGAGCACTTTATCGTGGTGTAGAGCATAAGAAAAGGAAATACCATGAACGAAACGAAAAAAGTAAAACTCCATTACGAATCACAGCTCGAATTCCAAAAGCAGGCGATTGCATCGGTCGTCAATCTGTTCAAAGGTCTTGCCAAAGACAATAGTGGTCAGTTCACGGTAGCTCGCAAGCAATACGAGCTCGAAAGAAGCGGCCTCGTCGTAAGAGACGTTACTGGCGTATCGAATCGATTTTCGAATCGTCTGAGCGATATGGCAATGCTCGAAAATTTGAAGTCAGTTCAACGCAGTAATTTTCTGCATCGTGATACAGCACTGAAATCCCTTGAGTTCGATGTCGAGATGGAAACTGGAACGGGGAAAACTTATGTGTATTTGCGCACGATTTATGAACTTCATCGTACGTATGGTTTTTCGAAGTTTCTTATCATCGTACCGACCAAACCGATTCGCTCTGGTGTTGCCAAGAGTCTTGAATCGATGAAAGACCATTTCCAGGAACTGTATCCAACAACACTTGTCGACGAGCCACTAATTTATGAAGACGGCAAAATACAGATGGTCAATACGTTTGCAGAAAGCGGAAATTTGACAATTATGGTCATGATTGCAGCATCGATCAACAGAGAGAATAACTTGATGAACAATCCTCAGGATGGAATGAACGGGTGTAAACCGATCGATCTATTGCGAGAAACACATCCAATTGTCATCGTCGACGAACCGCAGAAGCTGGGTGAACGCAATTCAAAATCACAAAAAGCCATCCGCAAGCTGGAGCCGTTATTTATTCTTAATTATTCGGCAACTCACCGAGATAAACATGCCCTCGTTTACAGGCTTGGCCCTGTTGAAAGCTATCAACAGCGTCTCGTAAAACGTATTGATGTCTGGGGGGCGGATCGAAGTGAGGAATTACAAAACACGCCAGTGATAAATCTAAAATCAGTGAATGCCAAAGATCAATCTGCAAAACTCGAGTGTTATTGCATTGTAAAGGGGAAAGTTTCATTAAAGACCATTCCGGTAAAAAAATATCATGAAAATGGTGATAAAAGATATGATTACATCGCAGATTTGACGAACAATGATTTATATAACGGCTACATCGTCAAGGATATATATTTTGAAAAGGGAGCTGAGCGAGTTGAATTTGAGAATGGTGTCGTTATCAAAAAAGGTCAAGTAAACACGCTCAATGACGCACAAAGTATCCATAAAATGCTTTCGAACGATGATGCATTCCGCCGTATTCAAATTCGTGAGACGATTCAAGAGCATTTACGCAAGGAACGAAGCCTCTTAGCAAACGGCATTAAGGTATTGAGTCTATTTTTTATCGATGATGTCGATAAATATTTCGTTAAAACGGGAAAAATAGTGACGAGAACGGGAGAATATGCAAAGATATTCGAAGAGGAATATCAAAAGCTCATTCAATTAGATGCCCATAAAGAGGTACGTGAATATTGGCAGCGAATTGCAGAATTACAAAACAAACCTCATCATAAAATTTCAGAGTATCACAATGGATACTGTGGGGAAGATAAAAATGGCCTTCCGAAAAACACAAAATATGATAATGAAATTGTTAATAATGAAGAAACAAAAGACGATAAGGAAGCAAATGCACGTGCCATTCATCAAATTCTCGAAGCCAAAGAATCGCTACTTTCAGTAGAGAATCCGCTTCGTTTTATCTTCTCACATTCGGCATTGCAGGAAGGCTGGGACAATCCCAACGTCTTTCAAATTTGTACTTTAGCGCACATCAACAGTGACATATCAAAACGCCAGCGCATTGGACGTGGTATGCGTCTTCCTGTTGATCAAAATGGAATCAGGATTCACAACGATGAAATCAATGTATTGACAGTATTTGCCAATGAAACCGTTGAAAAGTTTGCGAGTGATTTGCAGAGAAACTACGAAGACGAAACCGGCATTAAATTTGGGCGTGTTAACACGGAAGCATTTCGCGATATTACATGTATTGACCAAACTGGAATAGAATGTGATATTTCTCCAGAAGCTGCAGAAGCAATTGAAAATTGGCTCAAAGAGAATCATTACCTCAACGAAAAAGGGGATGTCACAGACGCACTTCGAACAGCCATCGCTGACGAGCATTTTGAGCTTCCAGATGAACTGGCATCTTATCAGGATGAAGTCGAACGCATTTGTAAAGAAGCCTGCGTAAAAATTGAGATACGAAACGTCAAAGATCGCGTTTCTGTTAGAATGAGCAATGATGCGTCAAAGCAAGCGAGTTTTGATGCGCTTTGGAATCGAATCAAAGCAAAAACGCAATATGAAGTCGCGTTAAATGAAGATGAACTCGTTCGTGAATGTTGCAATACGCTTCGAGAAGATGCCGAGTATCTGGAAAAACTCCAGATAAGTTTTAAGATGGTCGACATTCTAATCGATCATGGAGGCATTCGTTTTAAGCAAAAATCGAGTTCCGAAAAGCCAGAGGACGTCGTTTATCATTATGAGAATTACCCAAATATACTTTCGGAATTACAAAAAGCAACTCACCTAACGCGTCACGTCTTAGCTCGTATCATCACTGAAAGCGGAACTATACCCTATTTTGTAAGCAATCCTCGTGGTTATATTGCCTGGGTTTTACCAAGAATTGCGACGATTCAGCATCACTTGGAAGCAGAAAGTGCAACCTATTATTTGATTCAGAAAGAATATGATAAAAACAATACATTCAAGTCAGAAGACAGCGATTATTATGATGCAAACTTAATAAACAGAGTAGATTCCACGAAATCACTTTATGATCACATTCGTTGTCAAAGTGAAACCGAAAAACAGTGCATAGAAATGTTCGAAGCGAATGAACGAGTGAAGATGTATGCAAAACTACCAGAAGAATTCACGATTCCTACGCCAGTAACAGTCAAAGGATATAATCCCGACTGGGCAGTCATTTGTGAAGGCAAACAGGGACAAGATGAGCTTTATTTTGTTTATGAATCAAAATCGACAAGTGATTCTAACAAACGACGCATCGAAGAGAATGACAAAATTGAATGTGCCAAAAAACACTTTGCAGTCATTGCCCCCAATGGTGAAGTGCTATTCCGGGCAGGCAGTCCGGATAATATGAAAAAAGTGCTTTGGAATTGTTAAATTGTTGAGCTAACACAAATAGAAAGTTTTCCAAATCTGGAACAGTGATGAAGGAAATACGCAGCGCAATCGAGTTGATCTCGAATTGCCGATGATGCTGATACATTTGTCCTATGCATCACAGCAAGCAGAAGAAGCTTGTCGAAATGCTGGTGTTGACCCTACCCGGCGGGAACCCCCCGCCTTGCATAACCGTGGGTGGACGCGTAGCGGCCGCCTACGGCTACGTGTGAACGCCACAGAGGAAGGCGGCTGGAAGCCGCTGCCTAACCGTGGGTGGACGCCTAGCGGCCGCCTACGGTGGATGGAAACGGCCCCAGAGAGTACTTGTTTGAATAGTAACCGCTAACGCCTCGACACAGTCTCTTTTCGTGTGTTAAGATGACCTTAAATATTGGTTTATGGCTTTGTTTATCAGGCAAAAGCTATACTCCAATGCAACGATAAATTTGACGCAATTTGGGAGAGTGTATGATTTATAGATATTTTGGCATGAAAATTTCGGGGGGGGGTAGGCCTTAATTTTTCGCAGGTAAATTCTTGCACCCCGACGACTCGCCCAAATCAAAATGCAACTATTTTAAGTGCATTCCCAATGCAGCTGGTTGGGATAACCGCTGCAGAATGCGTTTCTTCACAATTTATTCTTAATCATCACTGAGCGCACCGGTCTGCATTGCAGTCGGTGCGCTTTGTCGTTCTTTGCTTTTATCATTAAAAGAATTTTGACTGAAATGCAGGCTCTGTGTGCTCCTATTTGAGGAGCCAGCAGATGGATAAAACGGATAAGCAAGTTAAATCCAAACAGCGCGTGGCGGATCATGGCGAGGTCTTTACAGCCGAACGCGAGGTAAAGGCGATGTGCGATCTGGTTGCGGATGAGTGCAATCGAATCGACAGTCGATTTCTCGAGCCAGCCTGCGGAAACGGTAATTTTCTTGCCGAAATTCTTACCCGAAAGCTCGCAAGCGTTTGCAAAAAATATGGCGATAAACTCAAACGCCCAGATTTTGAGCTTTGGTCTGTCATCGCCGTCATGAGTATTTATGGCGTCGAGTTATTGGAAGATAATGCCGCCGAATGTCGCGAGCGATTATTTAATATCTGGAATGAGATTTATACAAACCAGATGAAAACCGATGCCACTAACCGATGCCGCGAGTGTATTCGTTATGTTTTATTAAAAAATATTCTTTGCGGTGATGCGCTGACCCTTAAACAAAATAACGGCAAACCCATCGTCTTTGCCGAATGGAGCTTTGTAAGCGGCACGCTGGTAAAACGCCGAGATTATACGTTAAGCGCCATGATCGAAGGTGAAAAGAAACAAGGCTCTCTCTTTGGTGTGAACGCTGATGGCAAATTGGATGCTGCCAAATGGCATTACGACCCAGTGCTCAAAATGCGCGTTCCAGCCCCGATTTGTGAATACGAACCCATTGACTATTGGAGGGTTTCTGAAAATGGATAGCACCCTCGTTCACAATCCCGACGTGCTCGAATGCCTAGCAAATTTATCGAGTGATGAAGTCTTTACACCGCCAAAAGTCGTCAACGACATGCTCGATATGTTGCCGCAGGAATTATTTACAAAAACGACGAGCAAATTCCTCGATCCCTGCTGCAAATCGGGCATCTTTTTACGTGAAATTGCCAAACGCCTCATCGCGGGCACGCGCGATCAATACGACTCATTGCAGGCATGCGTCGATCATATCTTTCATAAGCAACTCTTTGGTATTGCCATTACCGAGCTCACAAGCTTGATGTCGCGACGAAGCCTTTACTGCAGCAAAGATCCCAGCTGCATCTACTCGGCATCGCATTTTGAATCTGTCGCAGGCAATATCCGATTTAAAACAATCGAACATCATTGGAGTAAGGGCAAATGCCGTTTTTGCGGTGCCTCTCAATCGGAATACGACCGCGGTAACACCAAAGAATCCCACGCCTACGAGTTCATTCACTGCGCCAAGATGCGCGATTTACAAGATGAACTTCTCAAAACTGAATATCCCAAATCGTACCAGGAGAAAGATATGCACTTCGACGTTATAATTGGCAATCCTCCGTATCAGCTCGATACAGCAGGTGCAGGAAAGCAGGCAAAACCTATATATCATAATTTTATAATTAATGCTAAAAAACTACAACCTAGATATTTATCAATGATTATACCATCAAGATGGTTTGCAGGTGGTATGGGACTCGATGAGTTTAGAGATATTATGAAAGTGGACAAATCTATAAAAACAATTGTTGATTATGCGAATGCAAAAGATTGTTTTCCACAAAACAGTATAAGTGGCGGAGTTTGTTATTTTCTAAGAGATGATCTGTATTCTGGAAATTGTGAATTCATAAATCTAACAAATAATTCCATTGACATTTGTAAACGAAGTCTTGGAGATTACCCAGTCATTATTCGTTATAATAAAGCTGTTTCAATAATATCAAAAATACAAAACGAAGTGAAGTTGGATTCAATTACTAGTTCTTTAATGCCATTTGGATTATCAACAAATGTTCGTGGCTCTGTAAGTAAAGATACAAATTCGCTTTCTTTATATTCAAGCGATGGCGTTACATATATAAATAGAGATATTATAGAGAAAGGCAAAGATCTTATTGACTGCTATAAAGTATTAGTAAGCAAAACTGGTGCAGAACATGCGGGAGAACCGTCGAAAGACGGAAAATTTAAAGTTTTAACATCAGGATTAAAAGTACTCGGTCCCAAAGAAATTTGTACACACTCATATTTTGTTATTGGTAAATTTGATAACGAAATATATGCATTGAATTTGTATTTGTATTTAAAAACTAAATTTGTTCGATTCTTAATTTTGCAAGCTATGAGCTCTATAAATTTATCTAAACTTGTATTTCCATTTGTCCCCATTCAAGACTTCAACAAACCGTGGACGGATGCGGAATTGTACGAGAAGTATGGATTAACACAGGAAGAGATCGATTTCATTGAGAGCATGATCAAGCCGATGGAGTAATATTCCCCGCTTGTGAAAGGTAACAATTGTATCGATGGCTGTATAAATGTTTAGAATTTACGCAGTCATCGGGGCATACGAGCTTCGTCGAGTTCACGCTCAATTCCTTCGCTGGATACGGATAAAACTTCAACAAGCCACGTTTTTAGTATGTCCATGTTTTGTTTGTAAAGTTTTATATGTGATTTTATGTTCATAATTTTATTGACTTGATGTTTAAGCCGAGCGATAGAATGGGGCTGTCAATGGTGGCAGTTGTGAACATAAAGGAGTTCGTATGAAGAACGAAGAAATTCTCAGCTTGTTTGAACAATTTGAAGCGATTGCCTGCGAATACGAAGGCGTTGAATGCTGGAGTGCGCGGGAGCTGTGTAAGCTTTTGGGGTATGCCAAATGGGATAAGTTCCAAAAAGCGCTTGAAAAGGCGGAAGAGGCTTGTCGAAATGCTGGTGTTGAGCCGGCTGACCATTTTCCCCGCGTGGGGAAAATGGTCCAGTTAGGAAGTGGTTCGATGCGCGAAGTCGAAGATTACATGCTTTCTCGTTATGCATGCTATCTCGTTGCACAAAACGGTGATCCGCGAAAAGACGAGATCGCGTTTGCGCAAAACTACTTTGCGATTCAAACGCGACGGGCAGAGCTTATTCAGCAACGCATGCAGGATTTTGAGCGCCTGCAGGCACGATCCAAATTAGCCGAAACCGAAAAGATCCTTTCAGGCGTGTTGTTTGAGCACGGCGTAGATTCAAAAGGATTTGCCATCATTCGTTCCAAAGGCGATCATGCGTTGTTTCATTTGGATACGGCAAAACTCAAGCGACTATTGGGCGCCCCAGACAATCGAGCGGTTGCCGATTTTCTGCCCACTGTCAGCATCAAAGCCAAAGATTTGGCTGCAGAAATGACATCAGTCAATGTTCAGCAAAAGGATTTGTATGGGCAAAAGCCGATTGAAACAGAACATGTTGAGAACAATCAAGCGGTTCGAGAGATGTTGATTTCTCGCGGTATCGTACCAGAGGCACTTCCGGCAGGGGAAGATGTCAAAAAAGTAGAACGACGGTTAAAATCAGAAGAAAAGCGAATGATGCCCAATAATAAAACATAAATTCGCGGTTCGTATGCGCTCGTAGAGACGCGGATCGCGCGTCTCCACGAGCACATAGAACCGCGTCGCTGCCGTATGCCGCAGGCATAGGCAGCGAACTCGGCCGTATGCAATAGGCCAGGCAACCAAAATACCTCAGCACAAATAAAAACAAGGAATACACCATGCCTGATCAATTAGATAGTTTTGTCAGCGAACGCAAAACGCTCCATCCGATGATATATGCGTATAAAGATCCTTTGTATCCGGGATGTTTGAAAGTCGGATACACGACAATCGACGTGGAAAAGCGCGTGGCGCAACAATATCCGACGAAGCGTCCAGGCGGTGTGAAGCCGTATGAAATTGTTTGGGCAGATGATGCAATTCGCGAAGACGGGACGACGTTTGACGACCATAAGATACATCATGCACTGGCGATGTTAGGGACGCGCTGTATGAAAGCCGAGGATGGTGGGGAGACTGAGTTTTTCAAGTGCGGTCTGGATCAGGTCAAAGCGGCTTATTTGGCGGTGAAAACGCGTTCTGAAAACGAAGAAAGGAGGACTGCTGATTTCGGTATGCGCCCCGAGCAGCGCGAAGCCGTTGAGAAGACGGTCGCTTATTATAAGTCGATTCAAAACGATACGCACATGATGCCGAAATTCTTGTGGAATGCCAAGATGCGGTTTGGAAAAACGTTTGCCGCGTATCAAGTGGCAAAGCGCATGTCATTTAAGCGCGTACTGATTTTGACGTTTAAACCAGCGGTACAAAGTGCATGGCGCGATGATTTGATGCAGCATATCGATTTTGAAGGGTGGCAGTTTATAGCGCGACCACAGAATAATAGCGACGACAATATAGATCAACAATATCAAAAGGCAGATAAAGCGCGACCTATCGTTTGTTTTGGCAGTTTTCAAGACTTTTTAGGTGAAGACAAAGCGACGGGCGGTATTAAAAGTAAAAATAAATGGGTACATGAAATCAACTGGGATCTCGTCATTTTTGACGAATATCATTTCGGTGCATGGAAAGAAAATGCGCGTGATTTGTTTGCAAAAGAAGATGAAGATAATTTTTATAACGAAGATATAGAAAACTATAATCGCGGTAATGCTCTGGATGAAACATGGCTTCCGATTACTGCGGATCATTATTTATATTTATCGGGCACGCCTTTTCGGGCATTAAATTCAGGTGAATTTATAGAAGAACAAATCTATAATTGGACCTATTCCGACGAACAACGCGCCAAGGCGGCATGGGTTGGTGATGATAATCCTTATGCAACGCTTCCTCGCATGGTTTTGTTAACCTATAAAATGCCGGACAATATCCGTCGGATTGCCGAAGATGGAATTCATAACGAATTTGATTTAAATCGCTTTTTTGCGGCCAACGGCGAAGGGGATAACGCGGAATTTGAGCACAAGAATCACGTGCAAAAATGGCTCGATCTCATTCGTGGTTCGTATTTGGAAACCACGGCAGACGATTTGAAATTAGGGCGAGGACGGCCTGCGATGCCGTTCGGCGACACGCGTCTTTTACATGCGCTGAATCATACTTTGTGGTTTTTGCCAAGTGTGGCATCGTGTTTTGCCATGGCTAATTTGTTGAAAAAGGATAGATTTTATCAGGACTATAAAGTCAATGTCTGTGCAGGAACGCAGGCGGGTATTGGGCAGGCTGCTTTGGGTCCCGTGCTCGACTCTATGGGAAATCCGCTTGAAACGCGCACGGTTACGCTTTCATGCGGTAAACTCACGACAGGAGTAACCGTTCGCCCGTGGTCGGGTGTGTTCATGCTTTGTAATGTTAAAACGCCAGAAACATATTTTCAGACGGCTTTTCGCGTACAAAGTCCGTGGGTTGTCGATGGCGAGCATGGGCAAAAACAGATTCTCAAGGAGAATTGTTATATTTTCGATTTTTCACTCGATCGCGCGTTAAAACAGATTGCAGATTATTCTTGTCGTCTTGCGATAGATGAATCTAATCCAGAACGAAAAGTCGATGAATTTATCAACTTTTTGCCGGTTATCGCCTACGACGGTGCAACAATGCGTCAGATCAATGCCGCTGAAGTACTCGATATCGCCTTGGCTGGCACTTCCGCAACGCTGCTCGCTCGGCGTTGGGAAAGCGCACTCCTCGTCAATGTCGACAATGAAACACTGACGAAATTATTAAATAATGAACGTGCGATGGCAGCACTCATGAATATCGAAGGCTTTAGAAGTTTGAATGAACAAATTACCTCGATTATTAATAAAAGTGATGCCATCAAAAAAGGACGTAAAGAAGGCGCAGAAGCAGCCCAAACCGCTAAAGAAAAGAAACAGTTGAGTGATGAAGAGAAAGAAATTCGCTCTCAGCGCAAACAGATACAGGAAAAACTGATTAAATTCGCGACGCGCATTCCAATATTTATGTATTTATCGGAATATCGCGAATGTTGTTTGAAAGACGTCGTTCAAAAGCTAGAACCTGCTTTGTTTGCGCGCGTCACAGGTTTGAGTGTCGACGATTTTAATTTATTATGTGAATTAAATGTATTTAATGCGCCACTTATGAATGACGCAATTTATAAATTTAAGCGATATGAAGATTCCAGCCTCGTTTATACAGGCCTTGAATCGCGACACGAAGGCCAGGGCGTTGGTCTTTATGACACGGTCTTGAGCGCCCAAGACTATGAACGCATGAATCAGCGATTAGACGCATCCATGCGCAGTACAGGCTATATTAATGATATGAGCAAAGTCGACGATACGTTAGAAACGCATTATTCAGACGACAATGACGACGATGACCTGGACGAGGAATATGAAGCCTCGGCGATTCAAAGAAGACCTCGTCAGATTGTCGATCCATTGGCCATAAAACCAGCGCAAATTAGAAAGCCCCCTGTTGAGCGCAAAATCGTTCAACCCGCTCAATTGGTACAAAAGCAAAATACGAAACCAAATCAAGTTCGTCATGTATCCAACTGGAACGAACTCAAAGCAGGCGATACAGTCACGCACAAATCGTTTGGCGAAGGCGTCGTCGTTAATACGGCTGGATCGACGATTACCGTTAAATTCAGTATCGGAGAGAAAAAGTTCAAAATTCCGATGGCTTTTGAACAAGGATTTTTGAGCTTGAAGGTGGACGCGTAGCGACATGACGCATAAGCAGCGGCTTCCAGCCGCGTGTTGACATCACACACGTCGAAAATGCGCTTTGGGCAGAATCTGCAGAGTATATCGCCGATCGCTTTTTCGAAGAATATGAGCGCGAAGCGCCGCTCGGCGTATTTCCCCTGTCGAAGAGGCGATGTGCACAACGCCTCGACAGGGGAAATAGCCGAGCGCATGAGGCCGTATGCCGCAGGCATAGGCCGAAAAAACGCGCCGTATGAAATAGGCCGGTATCGGAGCTCAAACCTCTGCTTTGCAGGTCTGGTGATGGCTTTTCAAAAAATCCGAAAGGGTTTCATTACCCCGAAGATGCAAGGTGGACGCGTAGCAGCATGGCACATAATCAGCGAATTCCAGCTGCTTTCATGGGGCGAGGCGTTGTGCACAACGTCCATCGATGCGTTATCATAGATTTGGCACTGATTGAACGCCAAAGGAGGTACATCATGAACGAGTTGCTCTCCCCAAAACTGGATATTGTTTTCAAAAAGATCTTCACGGAAAACCTGGATTTGCTTCAACATTTTGTGGCATCCATGCTGTCGATTCCGATGCAAGAAATTACGGGACTTGAGCTGACCAACCCGGAAATGCTTCCTGATGATCCCGACACAAAATTCAGCCGATTGGACTTAAGGCTCTCTTTGGCGACACGCCAAATCGACATCGAGATTCAAGTCAAAAAAATGCTTGGCTACGCTGACCGATCGCTCTTTTACTGGGCAAAGTTCTTTACTTCGGATCTCAAATCAGGTGAAGAATATTTTAGCCTTAAACAGGCCATTTCGATTCATCTCGTGGATTTTATTCTTTTTGAAGACCGCAATGAAGCGCACACGGTGGTGGTACCCATGATTCAGGGCACACAGAGAATTTTTTCAGACAAGATGGTGTTGCACTTTTTTGAATTGCGAAAAATTGGTAAAAACGAGGATGAGAAGCTATCTGCGTCGATGGCGCTATGGCTCAAGTTCTTTAATGTCAAAACGACGGAGGATTTGGCAATGTTTGAAACCGATCAAGTTATGAATAAAGCATCCAATGTACTTCGTGTGATGAGTGATGACGACAGAATGCGCGAAGCCGCTCGCATGCGCGAAAAGCGGTTGCACGATGAAGCGAGTTATTTGGCTGACGCAGAGAGAACGGGTGAAGCTAGAGGCCTTATCAAAGGAAAGGCCGAAGAAAGAACAAAGTGGATTCAGAGAATGATATCGAAATTTAAAGCAGGTATCATGTCTCTGGAGGTCGCTGCAGATTGCGCTGATATGTCAGTTGCAGAGTTCGAAGCACTTTGTGAAAAGGAGCAGTAAATTATGACGAATAAGTCATGTCATTGCAAACGGCGGCTCAGTGCGCGAAGAATTAACAGCCCTGGCCTCACCCCCTAACCCCCTCTCCACAGGAGAGGGGGGAAGACCTCACCCTGCGCAGAGCCTAAAAATGAGTCAACAAAGTGATACAAAATTATTGATATCTATGACGCTAACGGAGATATCGAGAAAATATAATATGCCACTGAGAGAAGTTTCCAGAATGTTTGATGAACATCACATCTGGGAACAGTTGCTTTCACAGCACGAATATCTGCATCAGCTGCCTATTGAAGAAACGATTCGTTTTGTCGAAGAGCTGATAGAAAACTCGGAGACTTTTTACATCGTTTATCACGGCACGACCGATGCATTTGAGCAGATTGATTTAACGTTTTCGCAGGATCGCCGTGACTTTGGAAAAGGCTTTTATACGACATTGCTACGAGAACAGGCTGAACAGTGGGCAATCCGTCTTCAAAATCGTCGACATCTTTCCAAAGGATTACTTTACGAATATCGATTTGCCCCCAATTCATCGCTGTCGATTAAGCGGTTTACGGCGCTTGACGAATCCTGGCTTGAATTTATTAAGGAGAACCGCGTTAAGGGCGGATGTACGCATCCTTTTGATGTTGTGATTGGCCCCGTTGCCGATGATAATACAATGCCGACCGTGCTATTGTATATGAATGGCGTATATACGGCACAAGAAGCGATTGAACGATTGAGATACCAGAAGATCAATAACCAGATATCGTTTCATACCCAAAAGGCACTTCGTTGTCTAACCTTGATCCGGAGCACAGAAATTCATGGATAGCATTTATATATTTAATGGCAAGGATATCACCATGCTCGTTTGCATGCAGCTTCGCGATGTCGCGGAATGTGTCGCGAAGCGGCTTGATCTGCCCTTCGACAAAGCGATTTACAAAGTGTTTGCATCGCAGACATGGGAAGACGTCACACACGTCGAAAATGCGCTTTGGGCAGAATCTGCAGAGTATATCGCCGATCGTTTTTTCGAAGAATATGAGCGCATGCAGATGTCTGAACAAACATAGCGCGAAGCGCCCGCTCGGCGTATTTCCCCTGTCGAAGAGGCGTTGTGCACAACGCCTCGACAGGGGAAATAGCCGAGCGCATGAGGCCGTATGCCGAAAGGCATAGGCCGAAAAAAGCGCGCCGTATGAAATAGGCCGGTTTCGGTGCTCAAACCGCCGCTTTGCGGGTCTGGTGATGTGTGGTTTCGGTAAGTGGACGTGTAGCGACATGACACATAAGCGGCGGCCTCCAGCCGCGTGTTACTTCTGCTTTCGTCACCGGAGCCGTGCGCTCATGCGCACAGCCCCAGTGATGCAAAACTGCGGCGAGGAGTTGTGCACAACGTCCATCGATGTGTTATCATAGATTTTACATTGACTGATTGAACGCCAACGGAGGTACAAAAATACATTGACAACCATCTATGTGTCGTCGTAAAAGGCAGTCATCACATAGACGATGATCTATGTGTGAACATGATCGCAAGGAGGTATACGATGACACGCGAAGAAGTTTCTCTTATTTGTAAAGCAATGTCCGACGTCAATCGCATCAGAATAATTGAGATGCTCACATTGGGCGAGAAATGTGGATGTGAGTTGCTTGAGGAATTGCAGATCACGCAGCCGACACTTTCTCATCACATGAAACTGCTGAGTGAGTGCGGACTTATTTCTTCGTATAAAGAGGGCAAATGGCAGCATTATTCGATTAATTGTAATCGTTTTATGGAATTCAAAAGCTATATCAATTCTGTAACCTGCTGTCAGTGTGCTTCGAAATCACAGAATAAGAACTGTCGCTGTAGATCATGATTGCGCATAACTGCATTATCGGTGTTAGCGAATCGTTTGTGATAGCAAGATAAGTATTTTAATACTTGGAGGTATTTATGCAAATACTGGCTGAAATATGGGCGTTTTTTCAAGAGCAGATACTTGGTCTTCGTTGGTTAAATGTTTTACTGGGTGATTTTCTGCAATTATTAGGGATGGATCCAGAAAGCACAGTCACTGGCGCAGTTCAATTCTTTTTGTATGACAGTGCCAAGATATTTTTTCTATTATCCATATTAATCTTTGTGATTAGCTATATTCAAAGTTTTTTCCCGCCAGAGAGAACGAGAAAGTTGTTGCGCGGTATTAAAGGGCTTCCGGGGCGATCGCTGGGCGCCCTGCTCGGAATCTTGACGCCATTTTGTTCGTGTTCATCCATTCCGCTCTTTATCGGATTTTGCAGTGCAGGGCTTCCCATTGGCGTCACACTGAGCTTTTTAATTATGTCACCGATGGCAGATTTGGGCAGTTTGACCATGTTGATGACACAATTCGGCTGGAAAATCGCCTTGGCTTATCTGGTGACTGGCTTTTTCATTTCCGTCGTTGGTGGTACGATTATAGAAAAGCTCGGTATGGATAAATATATTGCGGATTATATTGCAAAAGCACGCCAAACCGAACGCGAAGAAGAAAAATTGACCGTTCGGGATCGACTGAAAATTGCGGCAACTGGTGTTTCTGACATCGTAAAGCGCGTGTGGCCCTATATATTTCTGGGTGTCGGCATTGGCTCGATCATTCATAATGTTATTCCTCAAAACATCATCGAATCGTTACTTGGCGGTGAGCATTGGTACAGCGTGCCTTTGGCCTGTATCGTCGGCATTCCGATGTATGCCGATATCTTCGGCGCTATCCCGATTGCCGAAGCCCTGCTTGCGAAAGGCGCAGGACTCGGAACGGTTGTGAGTTTCATGATGAGCGTCACAGCTTTGTCGCTTCCCGCAATGATCATGCTCTCAAAAGCTATGAAACCAAAACTCTTAGGCACTTTTATCGCCGTTGTCTCCATCGGTATTGTACTGATTGGATACCTGTTTAATGCTTTCTCATATTTGTTTGTATAATTGGAGGTAATCCTATGAAGCCAGGGATGCTCAAGAAAATACTCATTCCGTTGTTGATGGTGGTCGTCATTGTTGGCATTTATTTATATAAAAAAATAGAAACAACCGATGCGTCTGACACAAGTGTCTCTGATGCTATGGTTAAAAATCAGGAGACATCAGAGAATACATCGCAGGAACGGTTATTGGCGGGTGCTGATTTTTCTCTTCGATCGACAGTAGCCATTGATTTTAATCAATTGTCACAATATAAATTGCCGATCATTGTCGATTATGGTGCTGATGCTTGCAAAACATGCAAAGCGATGGCGCCTGTGCTAGAAAAAGCAAATAAGAATTTAGTGCGCAAAGCTTTTATTAAATTCGTCAATGTATGGGAGTATCCAGATGCAGTAAAGAACGTTCCCGTCAAAGGCATTCCGACTCAAATTCTCGTGAATGCCGATGGTTCGCCTTTTGTTCCCAGTGAATCATTAAATAATCTTTTGCATTTTACAATGCATTATGACGATAATACAAATAAACATCTTTTCACGCTACACCAGGGTGGATTGAACGAAGAACAACTCTCGATGATACTCGCAGAGATGGGAGTTCGCGAGAATGATTGATCTGTGGCTTGAACAAATTGCGAATATTATTTCCGCAAACGCGTGGTTTGCTCCCATATTAGCGTTAGTTGCTGGGATTTTGACATCGATTACGCCGTGTTCTCTTTCTGGAATTCCACTCGTTATCAGTTATGTCGGGGGCGTGGAGGCGAAAAGTTCAAAAAGAGCTTTTTTATATTCCCTCGTGTTTGCAGCAGGAACCGCGGTTACGTTTATCGTGCTTGGGCTACTTGCAACGACTGCGGGAATGATGTTTGGGGCTTTTACAAAGCCGTGGTTTATCATTCTCGGAATATTAATGATGTTGATGGCGCTTCAAGTATTCGAGGTCATTAATATCATTCCTTCGTCAAATCTGATTTCGAAAAATACTCGGCGAGGCGTGATTGGGGCGTTTTTAGCAGGTGGGTTGAGTGGGCTATTTTCGTCACCATGTTCAACCCCTGTTCTCGTTGCTTTATTGGCTGTCGTTGCAGGCAAAGGCAATTTGTTATGGGGTATTCTTCTCATGTTATTATATTCCATCGGACATAGTGTTTTGGTCATTATTGCAGGAACATCCGTCGGATTTGTAAAAAAAATTAACGCGAGTAATTCCTATAAAACACTTTCATCGGTTCTGAAAATATGTATGGGCATCATCATACTTCTAATCGGTTTTTATATGTTTTACCTCGGCTTTTAGCCTAACTTTAAGGAGAAATAAAA
Source organism: Myxococcota bacterium (assembly GCA_045599585.1). Taxonomy (GTDB): domain Bacteria; phylum Myxococcota_A; class Bradymonadia; order UBA4248; family UBA4248; genus RGIG464. The sequence goes on along the minus strand of JAZRWH010000142.1, from coordinate 4,022 downwards.
ATGGCATTTACGTGGATTAAAAAATTGTTTGGTTCTGATAAAAAAAGTCAGGAACAAAAGAAAGACTGTTGTTGTGGAGATTCCAAGTCAAAAGCATCAGGCTGCGGTTGCGGCTGTGGTTGCAAAGATACGGATGTTGCTAAAGATGAGCAGGATAAGGAAAAACCTGCATGTGCCTGCAATTCTGGTTCACCAGAGTTTGAAGCCAAGGAATGCTGTTGCGACGGCGCTTCTTGTCAAATAAATAGTATAAAAGTTCTTGGCGCTGGTTGCAGTAAATGTCATGAACAACACAAGCATTGTCAGGCTGCCATAAAAGAACTCGGTTTGGACGTCAATGTTGAATATATTACAGATATGGAAATAATTATGAAATATGACGTCGTCAGCATGCCCGCCATCGTGGTTAATGAAAAAGTCATTGTAACGGGCAAGGTTTTAAAACCAGCTGATATCATTAAATTGCTCAAAAAACTCGGGTATTCAGTATAATTGCCGAAAGAATAATTATATTAATGGCGGTGGCTATCGCTTCGCGATACGCCACACGCGACGGGCCTATCGGCGAAGCCGATACGGCCCTTTACCGCCCGCTATTATCCACGTGGCTTCGTAGCACGCAACGAAGCTCCGTAGATAATACGCGGGCGGTTTTCGTTTGATTAGGCTGGTGGCATGATGAATATCAAAAGGAGAAATGACATTCAGGTATATCTTGATATACTAAACAAGCATTAGACTATTTCTGGCAAGGGACATATAATCGTCTGTTAGGTCATCCGTGGCTATCGGTGCCACTGACCCAGGGTCTTTTTTTAAGGAGAAAAAAATGAGTAAAATCGTTGTTATTACGGGTAGTCCGCGTGTTCAAGGAAATTCAAATCTCATGGCATCCGCGTTTATCGATGCTGCTGAAAAAGCTGGCGCTAATGTTAAAAGATTTGATGCGTGCCAGATGAATCTCGTCGGCTGTAGAGCCTGTGGCGGTTGCTATAAAACGGGGCATGCTTGCGCTTTTGAACATGCCTATGACTCGGTTGCGGATGCGATTCTCGAAGCGGATACCGTTGTTTACACAATTCCTGTTTATTATTTTGGTATCCCAGCTCAGATTAAATCGCTGATCGATCACATGTTTTGCTTTATGATGGGCGGAAAAAATATCAAAGGCAAAAAGTGTCTCGTCATGGGGACTTCTGGACAGCCTGTAGAAAATGGTATTTTTGAAGGTGTAACGGCGGCTATGAAACGTTCCTGCAATTTTATCGGCTGGAGTTACGAAGAATATTTCGTGGGTTCAATGAATGAACCCGGTGCGATTCAGAAAACAGACGCATTGACTCGTGTTGCTGAACTTGCCCAAAAATATGCATAATTAACGGTATTCCCGCCGAGTGCGGGCTATGGCGTATCCCGCACCACAATCACGAAAATAGGCGGAACGTCGGCGGAGGGCGTTCCCATCCACCGTAGGCGGCCGCAACGCGTTCCCCCCACGGTTATGCGAGCCGTATGCGCACAGCCGCCAGTACAGACGTGCGGTCGCACGTCTCTCTGGCGGCGAGCACATAGGTATCCATGAGTGAATCAGAGTTTGAAGCACTTTGCGCGAAGCATTAACCGTTTGGACATAGCGTAGCGACCGCCTGCAGCGTATACGTTTGAGCGCGGAACCGGGGGCATGAACACACCTGTTGAGCAGAAACGCCTTATTTGATGGCCCCCAGCTGAGTCGTAACATTAAAAGAAGTAGCCCCGCCGCAAACGCGCCTTACGAACAATCGAGACTTTATCGACACCGAAATGCATACACAGCAAGCATCCCGACTCTTCCACGAGCTCGCTAAGGTTTCGTCCATCCGCATCTCGGACTTTATTTGGATTTGCACCAGCATTGAGAAGGAGAATCAACGGAAGCGGCGTTTCTTTTCTGGCAGCTAGAATAAGCGGGGACAATCCATTATCCGAAACAGCATCATAATCCGCACCTGCATCAAGAAGAAGTTTAAATGAGGTAAACGGCACAAAATTGCCTTGATCCGCAGCCAACATAATCGGCGTCCATCCACCCTCGTATTTTGTATTAACATCAGCTCCTACGTTGATCAGATGATTCAAACATCCCGGGGATTGGACCGATAGAAATAAAGCATCAAAGCCTTTTTTAGATTTTATTTTATAATCCGCTCCCGCATCGAGAAGATATTTAACAGAATTAACTTGACCACTATAATTCGTTTTTGAAGCAGAAGCAAGCATAAGGGCCGTCATGCCGTCATCGTCCACAGCATTCAAATCTGCGCCCGCATCGATCAGCGCCTTGACGCATTCCGCATTTCCGTTGGCCGCAGCACCCATCAAAGCCGTTCGACCATTTTCCCGTTTTTCATTAGGATCAGCGCCAAGTGCAAGTGATTTTTTGAGATATTCGACATCGCCGCCAACGCTTGATACCCAGTATATCTTTGAAATGAGCTCTTTGTCGGGATTATCGTCTGAAAGATCGAATTTCTTGATTTCTTCGCGTGCAGCCGCTTTCACAGCAAGCCGGTGTTTCAACTCAATGTAGCCAGGATCACGCTCGAACACACTATCCGGATCCTCAACTTGTGAAAACTCCGCTAACAAACTTTCATCGCTTACGCCCTTTAAATCTTGATCCATGCTGGCCTTCACCTCCTCATCCGAGAGGGGGAATGGCGTCGAACACGACGAACATCCCAGGCACATCAAGACGCACAGAATCATCATAAAGCGTTTAACGAAACTGATATTTTTGCACACTACACCACCTCCAAACAGCATTCCTACGCGCATCCAACATTGACTATCATCCACGATGAAATTCCATGAAAAGAATAGCCTACGGACAACTTAAAGGCGTGTATCGTAACACTGGACTTTAGTGGATGCAACTCAGCCAGGTTCACCCCAAACTAAGACGTTTCACTCAATAGGTGTGTTCGCGCCTACGGTACCGCGCTCAACCGGATTGCCGACAGGACGTCGGCTGTAGCGCGCCGCGCTTCGGATCCTGTTAGGCCCCAAAAACGTGCGGGGATTGTAGGGGATGTTCACACTCGAACGCCCCCTGCCGCGAAGCGTTTGTGGAAGCTCAAATCTACAAAAACCGGTTGAACTGTAATCGACACTCTTCGGCTGAGTAGGTTACAACTCAGCCGAACTCAATAAAGGCTATAAGCGCATGAACGCAAAGCGTTCGGAGCGCGGTATTCATTAATTTAGCTTTGCGTAAAGCTTTCGTGTAATGATGCGGCTGGAAGCCGCTGCCTTGCATAACCGTGGGTGGACGCCTAGCGGCCGCCTACGGCTACGTGTGAACGCCACACAGAGTGCGGCTGAAAGCCGCTGCCTTGCATAACCGTGGGTGGACGCCTAGCGGCCGCCTACGGTGGCTGGCGCCTAGCGGCCGCCTACGGTGGCGAGGAACGGCAAGACATGTCGGCTGGAAGCCGCCGCTCTTCCGGGCGTTGCTCCCGGAAATATCGAAATGCCATCTCTCCCCCGAACAATGCCCGTCGGAATTTCCGGCAAGGCAACATTGCCCTAAAAATCGCCTTCGGAAATTCCGAAATGGCATCTCTGCCCCCCATAATTGCTTTCGGTAATCCCGAAATGGCATCTCTCCTCCGAAAATCTCCCACTTTTTAGCCAAAGTGGGGCTTATTTTTGTTTTAGAGCCGGTTTCGGGGCTCAGACCGCCGCTTTGCTGGTCTGGTGATGCGGTTTCGGAAAATCCGAAAGGGCGTCATTGCCCTGGTGATGTGTTTTCGGTAAGTGGACGTGTAGCGACATGACGCATAAGCGGCGGCTTCCAGCCGCGTGTTTCATCTAGTCTTGTCACCGGAGCCGTGCGCTTAGCGCACAGCCCCGGTTATGCAAGACAGCGGCTTCCAGCCGCGTGTTTCATCAGGTCTTGTCCCCGGAGCCGTGCGCTTGACGCACAGCCCCGGTTATGCAAGACAGCGGCTTCCAGCCGCGTGTTATTTCTAGTCTTGTCA